>NZ_JBFULS010000013.1:0-108966 GCF_054049775.1 Methylobacterium sp. P5_C11
AGCCCCTGCCGGGCGCGGCCGCCCTGCACGGCCTGGTGTCCTGGGCGGTGACGACGCTCGTTGTCCTGTACCTTCTGACCTCGGCCGCCACGGGCCTCGTCGGAGGAACGCTCGGCACGGTCTCCGGCGCGCTCGGCGGCGCGGGCAATCTCGTCGGCGGCACCATTCAGACGGCCGCCCAGGCCGCGGCGCCGTCGCTGTCGAAGATCACCAACCCGCTGGACGGCATCGAGCAGACGGTCCGCCAGCAGGCCGCCGGCCAGGACCCGCAGGCCGCCAAGGATGCGGCGGTGGCGGCGGTGCGCGCCGTGCTGACCGGTGATCCGGCCCAGAAGGAGCAGGCCAAGAGCCGCGCCGCCGACGCGCTGGCCAAGGCCCAGGGCATTTCGCCGGATCAGGCCAAGGCGCAGATCGACGACTACCAGACGCAGTACGAGCAGGCTGTCGCCACCGCCAAGCAGAAGGCCGAGGCCGCGGCCGTGACGGCGAAGTCCGCCGCCACCCAGGGCGCCTTCTACGCGGCCCTCGCGCTGATCCTCGGTGCGCTGGCGGCCTTCTTCGGCGGTCGCCTTGGCGCCCCGAAGCCGGCGACGCTCCTCGCCTCCTACGACGCGCGGCGCGTCTGAATTCCTTCTCCGGCCCCCGCCGCGCGGCGGGGGCCGCAACCGGCCGGAGCATACGGCCTTCCTCACACAGCAGGAGTGCACACGATGAACAGCACCACCGACAAGCTCAAGGGTCTGGCCAACGAGGCCGTCGGCAACGTCAAACAGGCGGCCGGCAAGGCCACCGGCAACGACACGCTCGTGGCCGAGGGCAAGGCGCAGGAGCTGAAGGGCGAAGCGCAGAAGACGGTCGGCGACGTCAAGGACGGCGCCAAGACCCTCGCCGACAAGATCACCGGCAAGCACTGACCGCACCGCCAGCGGCGCCGGGACGTCCGGCGCTGCCCGAAGGAGCTGCGTCCAACCAGCAATGGAGTGAATCATGAACCACGACCAGATCCGTGGCGCAGCCCGTCACCTCAAGGGTCGCGCGCAGACCGCCGTCGGCGGCGTGACCGGCGACCCGGCCCGCCAAGTGCGCGGCGCCGTGAACCAGATGGCCGGCGGCGCCCAGAACGCCTACGGCCGTGCCCGCGACCGGGCGGAGGACCTCGCCGAGGACGGCCGCCACCTCGCCCACGAGGCGTGGGAGCGGGCCGACGATCTCATCGACGACGGTCGGCACTACGTCGAAGAGGCCCGCCGACGTGTCCAGACCCACGGCCGCCGCGCGATCCGCTACGCCGACACCAACCGTACCACGACGCTGCTCGCCGTCGTCGGCGTTGCCTTCGCGCTGGGCTGGCTCGCACGCGCCTCGCGCTGACACCCCCCAACCTGGAGATTCCGATGATCCGCAAGCTTCTGACCGCCTTCCTTCTGCCGAGGGTGATCGCCTTCATCACGCGCCGCGTCACCGGCCGGGCGGCCACGCCGCCACGCCGGGGCTACTGACCGCCGAATCCGGCGGCTTCCGCCGACCCATCACGGAAAGGACGCGACATGAGCAACGGATACCCCTCGATGACCGCTCTGCTGGGCCTGCTCGCGGTGGCGGGCTACCAGAACAGGGACAAGATCGCTGAGTGGCTCGGCACGCCCGCCCGGGACGCCCATGGGTCACCTGTTCATGGATCGGCAGTTCAAGTGTCGGTGGTGCCGCCGGTGGCGCGGACCGCCCCGGCGACCGGTTCTGCGGCTCCGTTTGACCTGGAGCGCGTGCTCGGCGGCGTCGGCTCGGCCGGAGTCGGCGGCCTGCTGGCCAGCGGGCTGGCCGAACTCGTCGAGCACTTCACCAAGGGTGGCCACGGCGAGACGGCGAAGTCCTGGATCAACCAGGGCGCCAACCGCGATATCGCCGAGGCCGACCTGGAGCGCGCCATAGGCCCGCTGACCCTGGAGCACCTCACCCAGCAGACCGGCCTGAGCCGGTCGGTGATCCTCTCGCGCCTGTCGCGCGATTTGCCGTCGGCCATCGACCGCTACGCGACCGACGGCCGCCGCTTCGCCTGACATCGAGACCCGAGCGTCCGGGTCGCCCCCCGCGGCGGCCGGGCGTCCGGCCAGAGCCGGCATCAGCCGGCAGCCTGCATGACGCGGGGGAACCGGCACGCCATGACCACCGCCCTGCGCCGCCTCATCATCACAGCGCTCATCGCTGCGCTTGCCGGCCTGGGTGTGATGACGGCTCTGCTCGGCCGGCGCCCGCGGACGCTTCGGGTGCAACGGACCGAAGTGCCAGTCCCTGTCGCGGCTCCATCGCCGGGCACGCCGTCTGCGGGCGGCGGGCGGGGTCTGGCCCTCGGGGTCGGGGGCCTGTTGCTCCTGATGGGGCTGGCCGGGATCGTGTACGAAAGCCGTGACGCGCTCATCGGCACCGGTTCTCACGCGCCGGACGGCGCTGCCAAGCCGCTGGCAGCCCGGATGCCATCCAGCGCCGAGACCGCACGCACGCCGAGGCTAGCGGATGCGCTGCCGACGGGGTCGGCGCGGGCGCGCCAAGAGCCCGGCCCACCGGCCAACCTCCCGCCTTCGCGCCCGCCGGCATCGGTCGCGCCGACGTTCGACGTCGTGCGCGTCGAACCGAACGGCGACGCCGTGATTGCGGGACGGGCCGCGCCGAACGCGTCCGTCGAGTTGCTCGTCGATGGCAAGCCCGTGGCGCACGCGCAGGCCGACGCTGGAGGGCACTTCACCCACACGCCGCCGCCGCTCCCGACCGGGAGCAGCGAGATCGGGCTGCGTGCGACGCGCCAGACGCAAGGCGCGTCGGCCCGCATCGCGGTCGTGGTCGCGCCGTCCCGGGATGCCAAACCCCTCATCGCCCTGTCGGCGCCCGACGCGCCGACCCTGGTCCTGTCCCGGCCGGACGATCCTGTCCCGGGCGACCCGGCTCCCGCCACGGTACCGGGGCGACAGGCGCTCAGCGATGCGGGTGGTGCCGCGGCACGACGGGACCTCCCCGCTCCGGGTCGGGATGCGTCGAACCTCGGCGGGAACGTGCGTGGCGGCGAAGCAGGCATCCCGATGACGGGTATCGAGCCCAGCGCGCGCCCACGGGTCGGGGAGACTACTCCGTCGACCGATCAAAACGCAGCGCGAAAGGCTCGCCAGGCCGAAAGCTCCGTCGCCCACGCGACGACGGCGACCCCGAAGATCGTCAGCATCGATACACAGGTCCGAGGGAGGCTTTTCGTCACCGGACGGACAGTCCCGGGAGCCAGCCTGCGGCTCTACGTGAACGATACGCCGGTCGCCCCGGCGACGGTGGGCCGCGACGGCACCGTGACGTTCACCATCGGCCAGGGCGTGAAGCCGGGCCGCTACAAGGTTCGGCTCGATCGGGTCGATCCCACGACGGGCAAGGTCCGAGACCGGGCCGAGGTGCCGTTCACGGCACCCGGCGCCGGCCACGACGAGGGGGGCGAATACGCGGCGGCGCAGCCGGGCGAAGGCCGCCCGGCCGCCGTGCCGGACAGGGCGGAGGGACGGCCCCCGAGGAGGCCGACACGACGCCCGGGCGTCCGGCGGACCCGGTGCAACCAAGCGGCACCGACAGCCTCGCGGCTGAGGTTCCGTCCGGGGCTATGGCGGGCTCCGCCAACGTCTATGTCCCCAGGATCGAGACAGCCCGCATCGTACGCGGCGACAATCTTTGGACGATCAGCCGACGGACCTACGGCGAAGGCGAACGCTACACGCTGATCTACGACGCGAACCAGGACCAAGTCCGCGATCCGGACCTCATCTATCCCGGGCAGGTCCTCGCCCTGCCGGACAAGGACGTCGTCGACGCCGATCAGGCCGGCAAGCGCGACTGACCGGGCGGTTCCGCCTCCGCCGCGAAGAACGGGTCCACCCCTTGGGCGGGGTTCGTGCGTGTCATCCTCGGTTCAGCGCGGCTGAGCCGCCGCCGGGCAAGCCCAGACGTGGACGCATTGGACTGTGGGATGGGAAGGAGCCGGGCGACAAACAATATGCACGGCCAAGCAGGCGGCGGCGGCAGTCTGCATGTCGCCTTCGGCGGCGGTCCGGGCGCCCGCGAGGGGCACGTCTCGTCGCGCTGCCTTGACCACCAGCATGTTTCAGAGTGGGCCGAGACAGGGCAGCGCCGCGCACCCGCGCGGCGCCACCTCCGGTTCAGTAGCTCACGTATCCGCCGGCGCCTTGAGAGGGCCGGACCGCGCCGCCGGTATTCACGGGCGGGGCAACCCGCTGGCGCTCGGCCTGGCGATTGGCCAGGGCGCGGCCCGCGGCGCAGCCACCGACGGCGCCGAGGACGCCATGCCCGGCATAGTGACCGGCGATGCCGCCGACGATGGCGCCCTTGATGCAGCCCTTCGCCTCGGCCGCCTGACCGGCGGCCAGCAGGGCACTCGCCGCGACGGCGGCCACAGCGACACGCTTCATCATGATAATCTTCCCTCCACGGCATCGTCGTAGCCGCGAGGGTGATTTAGGTGCTCAGTGTTCGTCATAAAGACGCCGGCGTGCAAATTTCCGTGAATTTAACCACTTGAATCGGGGCGCGAACTACAGATCTGCGCATCGGTCCTCTCGCAGGTCCTCGCTGCGGAAAATGAACACTACTTGAACGGTGGCCGGGCGCGTGACCTGAACGAGGGTTGTCATCGTCGTCGAGGGGCGCGCTCAAGCGACGTCAGGTCCTGTGTCCAGAACGGAGTGCGACCCGCACATGGCGGCGGTTTCCGAGCACTGACACAGCTACGGACTGTCTTGGTTTGTCTATGGCCCGATCCAGATCGCAACGGACGACATCACCGTTGTGCCGTCCGCGTTGCGTGATCACTGAGACACTCAGATCCCAGGGCGCCATTCCGGACGGCCGGTTTCTCAACCCCCGCCGTGAAGCGGACGGTCTCAAAGCCAAACCGACCAGACAGTCCTGGTGGCTAACCCGACACGCTGCGGGCTCTGACCCGGCTGCCCATCGTAGAGCGGGAGGGCAATTCCGATGTCCTTCCCTCACATCGGGATGGCCGCTTCCTGCACGACCAGTTTCGAAGGGCCGCAACTGGGGTCCACGTCGCCCGTGGCGCGGACCTGATTGCGCCCTGCGCGCTTGGCTTCGTAAAGAGCCGCGTCCGCGCGATCCAGCCATTCGGCCCGGGTCGCCAAGGGATAGCGGCCGGTATGCATGAGCCCGATGCTCACGGTCACGATGCCCATCGGGCTCTGAGTATGGGGGAGCGCCATGGCCTCGATCGCGCGCCGGCACGTGTGCGCGACCTCCAAAGCGCGAGCCTCATCGACGTCATCGAGAAGGACCGCGAATTCTTCTCCACCGATCCGGTAAGCACTTCCCCCTGCGTCCGCTGCACAGGTCGCAAGCCCTGCACCGACGGCCTTCAAGACGTGATCGCCGGCGGGATGTCCGTAGCGATCGTTGAAGGCCTTGAAGCGATCCACGTCGATCAGCGCGAGAGCGAACTGCCCCCCCCGGCTTCTCCGCTCCGCTTCCGCAAGCATCTGCTCGAAGTGGCGGCGATTCGGGATGCCCGTCAGTGCGTCCGTGAGCGCGAGGGCAGCCAATTCTGCTTCCACGGCAGCCCGCCGCCGCAACTCTCCTCCGAGCAGGCGCAGAAGGCAGAGCAGTCCTATGGCGAGGGTACCCACGATCAGCACGATCGCAGTCGCTCGGCCATGCCAGACCGCGTTGATCGTCGCGATGGGGACCGACACGACGACCCGCATCGGCAGTGTCCCAACGCGCCGCGCGATATGCAGGACGTCTCCACCGGCCGCAGGCGCAATCAGGGTCACGTTTTCCGCGCGCCCGAGAGCCGCGATGGTCTGGTTGTCGATTGGGTCAGCCGATGGGTACTGGGCGGCCGCTTGGCCGTCGGCCGTCGCAGCGCCGTCCTCGAACAGCACGGTGATCTTGAGATTGAGGTTGCGATTGAGCCGCGCGAACACTGCCTCGAAGTAGGCGAGTTCGATCGCTCCGACGACGATCCCGGCAAACGCACCGTCGGCGTAGGAAAAGCGGCGGCTGAGCGGGATCATCTCGCGGCCGCTGACGCGTGTGCGCCACGGCCGCCCGACGTAGAGGCCGGCGTCGTGGTCACGCTGCATCTGGAAGTAGGCGCGGTCGCCGCCGTTGAGCCGGCGCGGGATCAGTGATCCGGAATCGAGGAAGGCATCCCCTTGAGCATCGAGGACAAAAATCGCGCCGTAGCCCGAGGCGGTCGCCGCACGATCAAAGAGGGCAAGGTGCCTCACCTCAGGAGACACGCTCTCAAGTATCGGATTTCGCAGGCGTTCTGCGACCGCCTGCAGCGATAGGTCATACAGCTCGAAGTCGCGCGCCAGCGTCCGCGTAAGGCTCTCAAGCAACGACTCGGCACCGACGGAGGCCTGCTCCCACGCCGTGTCGCGCAGACCTGTGACGGTCACGGCTGCAGATCCGCAGAGCACCGCGATGATGGCGACGCCTGTGGCAATCAAAAGTTGCGGTGCGCGAGCAGGGAACTTTAGTAAGGTTGTTGGCATCGCGACTTGGTAGCAAAAATCCGTCGAAGCAATTTACCGCGTCGGGATTAAGCCGTCCCTACCAGCATACGGCACCTCAGATCAGTGTAAGTTGTCGATCTGTCTTACTACTCGCGTGAACGCCTCGGGATGTCCGGCCAGGGAGGAACAGAATGACCGGCTTGTCGGCTCTTCGGATCGCGAGGCAACGGGGCGTCGAATGCCGGGAGGGGCGTCGAACGCCGGAACCTTCACTGCGATCGGCTCATGAGAATCGACGGCAAAGCTGAAGCGCGCCGCAACGGCCGCCTTATCTCGGTCCATGCCGGTATCTCGCCCTGTCGCCGTCCTCGCCGAAGATGAAGCGATCGTCCGCACGGCGACGGCCGACAGGCTGTCCGTGCTCGGCTTCGAGGTGCCTGAGGCCGTGCAGGCCCACGGCACGCTCCAACATTCGGAGGTCGTGTCTCCTGGCGTGTTGCAGTTGCGGCGGGGTAACCGCGGCGGCCGGCCGGGGTCGGATCGATCAGTCTGTCAGGGTCGGCAGGCTGACGAGAGGCGTATCGCCGATCGGGGCGATGCCCTCCGCTTTGATGCCGCGGGCGCGCTGGACGGCCCATCCGTCAGTCCGCGCCAGTGCGCGCCGACGAGGCGGGTGACGGCAGCCTCGCTCAGGACGATGCCAACGAACTCGGTGCGGCGCCCAATCTCGCCGTTGAGGCCCTCCGGCGGGCTCGTCGAACGGAGCTTGACGCTACGCAGGCCGCACCGGGCGAAATCTCGCAGGCAGGCGGTCCAGAACCGTTCGGCTTCCGAGAGGCCGACATCCATGCCGAGCCCCTCCCGGCGGTTTTCAGGCCCGACGACCGAGAACGGCCCTACGAACTCGAACGCGACGCGTGCGTTAGGGGGTGCGGAGCGCACGCAACTGGAAGGTCGGGGTCTGCCCCTTTCGCTCGGGATTCATGAGGGAGTCGAGCTGGCCCTCCGCCAACCAGACCGAGTCGCCTACCCACGCCACTCCGGTCGGCCCTGCGAACTCCTTGACCGTCTCGACCTCGGCGAGGCCACCGGCGACGGTCACCTTGGAGAGGGGGCCTGCACCTTCAACCATGAGAAACCTGGCTCCGTCCGCCTTGAAGCCATCCGGGAACTTGAGCGGTCGGGATGTCTGGAGCTTCGTGATGGATCCCGCCACCTCCCCCTTGGCCTCGATGCGGAAGAGTTCGCTGCCGAGGAACGTATTGACGTACAGCGAGCCGTCCCGGCCGAGGGCAAGGCCGTCGAGCCCACCCTTCAAGCGGTCGTTCTGCACCCAGACTTCGAGCGCGGATGCCCCTGGTTTCAAACGTAGGATCTGGGGCTACGCGTATTCGTGACGTAGAGGGCACCGTCGGGTCCGACCGTCAGGTCGTTGCAGAGCGACGGCTTTCCGGGAAGCGGGACGCTGACCTTGCCTTCCCCGGTCACGAGGTCGAAGCCTTTCACGAAGGCGCCCTCGATGGCGTTGGGTCCCGCGACCCCGAGGGGCGTCGCGTCGTTGGAGCAGACCCAGAGGAGCCCCGCCCGCTCGTCGGCTAGAACGCCGAACGTCGAGCGCGTGGCGAACGCCCCCGGCTTGATCCAGGGCTCGGCGACGTCCGAACCGGCCCTCACGCAAACGATCCCGCCGTTCGCGAGACTGCTCGCTTAGAGGGTTCCGTCTGAGGTCGCGGCCAGGCCTTCGGGGAATGGCGAGACCGACGGGATCGAGACCGTCATCGCGGACGCGTACGCGGCTACGGTGACGCCGATGATCAGAGCGGCGCTACCGAGCAGGAGCCTGCCGGCTTTGAGACGTGGGGCTCTCACGTGATCCGCCATGATGGGCTGCGATGGGTTCAGGCGTCGAGGAAGGCGACGGCTTTCCGCGTGAAGTCCTCATGGTTCCGGGACATGCTGCCGTGGCCGGCGTCCCCGTGGAGGGCGAACTTCGCGTTCGGCAGCCTTCTGGCCACGTCCTCGGCAGGCCCGCGGACGGACCGAGGAGCCGACAGGCGAACGTCGTTCCCGCGGCCGCGACGACGCGGCCCCGGGGCGCCGCTCCATCGCGCCACGGGGTCCGCGCACCGCAGGGACGGCGTGCGCGTCACGCCGCTCGCGCCGAAGGCATCTCGACCACGACCTTGCCCCTGGACCGGCCGGCCTCAAGATCGGTCAGGGCTTGGTCGGTCGCCGCGAACGGGACCACGCAGTCGAGGACCGGGCGGATAATCCCCGCCTCGACCAGCGCGGTGATCTCCGCCAACTGGGCGCCGTTCGCGCGCATGTAGAGGAAGGCGTAATCGACGCCCTGTGCCTTGGCCCTGCGGCGGATGCCGAGGCTCAGCAGTCGCATGACCAGCGCGAGGACCGCGTTCAAGCCTGCCGCTCTCGCGAAGGCCGGGTCCGGCGGCCCGGAGATCGAGATCAGCGTCCCGCCGGGCTTGAGGACGTCCAGGGACTTCCGCAGCGTCGCCCCGTCCAGGCTGGCGAGGACGACGTCGTAACCGGACAGGACCTTCTCGAAGTCCTGGCGGCGATAATCGACGACGAGGTCGGCGCCGAGGCTGCTGACGAGGTCGGCATTGCCCGCGCTCGTCGTGGTTGCCACCGTCGCGCCGAGGTGCTTGGCAAGTTGGATCGCGAAGGTGCCGACGCCACCCGAGCCGGCGTGGATCAACACCTTGTCGCCCCGCTTCACCTGGGTCACCTCGACGAAGGCCTGCCACGCCGTCAGGCCGACGAGAGGGATGGACGCCGCCTCAGCCATCGACAGGGTCTTGGGCTTGAGGGCGAGATCCGCCTCATCGACGGCGATGCGCTCGGCCAGGGCGCCGATCCGCCCGTCCCGCGGCCGGGCGTAGACCTCGTCGCCGACCTTGAATCGCCTGACGTTCCGCCCAACCCTGACGACGGTCCCGGCCAGGTCGTGGCCCAGCACGAAGGGGGGACGGTACTTGAGCAGCGGCCTGAACGCGCCGTCGCGGATCTTGGCGTCAAGGGGGTTCAGCCCGGCGGCCGCGACGGCGACGAGGACGTCCCCGTCCCCCACCGCCGGCTCAGGCATCTCGCCGAGCCGCAGCGGCTGCATCTTCTTGTAGCGGTCGAGGATGAACGCCTTCATGATCGCCGGAACTCCGTGTGCCGAGGATGGCGCCGCGTCACGAGGCGGACGCGTAGCGCGGGGCCGGCTCGACCGTGCCGAAGCCCGGGATCATCGCTTGGCGCGCCGCCTGGAAGGCGTCCCACCGGCCGGCGTCGTGGAGGTGCGGGATCGTCACCGACTCGCGGCGGTCGAAGCCGGCCAGGGCGGCGTCGACGAGGGCGCCGACCTCCATCATCGGCGGGAGGGTGGCTTCGTCGGCGCCCGACCGGCTCCAGATCTCGGTGCGAGTGGCCGCCGGCAGCACGGCCTGGACGTAGACGCCCTTCGGGCCGAGCTCGTGTGCCAGGCCCTGCGACAGGAACTGTACGAAGGCCTTGGTGGCGCCGTAGACCGTCGAGCCGAATTCCGGGACGAGCCCGACGACGGACCCGATGTTGACGATGGCGCCTTCGCCGGCCTCGGCGAAGCGGGGGGCCACAGCCCGGGCGAGGCGCATCACCGACGTGGCGTTGAGGGTGATGAGGCGCTCGATGTCGTCCTGCGACTGCGCGGCGAAAGCTCCGCCGACGTTCGCGCCCGCGTTGTTGATCAGGATTCCGACGCGCCCGTCATCGCTGAGGCGCGCCTCGACGGCGCGCGTCTGGGCCGCGTCGGTGAGGTCGGCCGGCACGACGTCGACGGCCACGCCGGTCTCCCGGCGAAGCCGCTCGGCGAGGTCGTCCATCCGGGTCTTATCGCGGGCGACCAGCACGAGGTCGTGTCCGCGCCGCGCGAACCGGTCGGCATAGGTCGCGCCGATCCCGGAGGAGGCGCCGGTGACGAGAACGGTGGGCTTGGTCGACATGACGGGGTCCAATCAAAGCGGGTCGGTATTCATGATCATTGTCATGATTGAACTTTAATATGATCGCGATCATAATAGTGTCAACGGCTATGGTGGGGAATTTTCGGGATGCGGGTCACCCAGGAGCAGATGCGGGAGAACCGGAGGCGCATCCTCGCGGAGGCGAGCCGCCTGTTCCGCGAGAAGGGGTTCGAGGCGGTCGGGGTGGCCGAGGTGATGAAGGCCGCCGGCCTTACGCACGGCGGCTTCTACGGTCACTTCACCTCGAAGGAGGACCTGATGGCGCACGCCATCGCGCACGCGGCGGCCGAGAAGTCCGGATCGGGGGGCGGCCTTCCCGAATTCCTGAAGGCTTACCTGTCGCCGGCCCACCGGGACGACGCCGCCGGCGGTTGCCCGATGGCCGCCCTGGCGGCGGACGTGCGGCTCCGGCCGGCGCCCACGCGCTCCGCAATGACGGCCGGCATACGTTCGCAGATCGATCGCATGGAGGCGGCGCTCTCGAACACCGTCGTCCGCGACCGCCGCCGCGAGGCCATCGGCACCTACGCCGCTATGCTGGGAGCGCTGATCCTCGCGCGCGCGGTCGACGACCCCGCGCTCTCGAACGAGATCCTGGCCGAGACTCGCGAATGGCTGGATCACGACGCCTGAGGCCGCCATGCGGATGAACGGCGTCAGCCTACGCGACAGCCACACGCATTGCGCCCGGCGCCGTCGCTCCGGGCAGATGCTGAGGACGCCGCCGCCGATCGGGGCGTGCTGTCCGGAATCATCGAGCGCGAGCGCTGGACGCCCCGTTCCTCGTTCTGCTCCAGCAGGGTCGCGTCGACGAGGCGGGTGATGGCGGCCTCGTTGGGGAAGATGCCGTCGGTCTCCGGCCGCCTCCATCAGATCCTCCGGCGGTAGGTTCGGCGCGGCGGAAGCTCTGCATCCAGCCTCGGGAAGGACAACCACGGCGGGGACGTCGAGCAGTCAGCCCGGTGCGGCCCCGGCGTCGATGGCTGCGATCAGCCGAGGCCCGTCATCCCCCCATTCGCTTCTGCGCAGGCGCGCAGCAAGTCCGGTGCGGCAATTGCCAGGGCGTTGAGTGCGACACGCAGGATCTCGTAAGGTCCCGATGGCGCAGCCGAGGCGCGTTGAGGTGGCGGACTGCCCTGGGGACGTGGTCGGTGCGCTGGAGGCCGCGCTCGCGGCAGAGGGTGATCAAGGTGTCGAACAGCAGAGCCGTGGCGTCGCCGGCTACGAGGCGGCAGCGGGCGGTCTCACGCGGTACGCCGGCACCGAGCGTCGGCCGGAGCAACATCGTCGACCTCCCGGATCACCGCGCGTTCTAAGCCTCGATCCGGAAACGCCCGCCCTCGCGAAACGAGCCCCCCAATTCGCCAACCGTATCACAAACGGCGCAATCCCAATCCCGATCTCAGGCAGTTGGCGGACTTGGCCAGCGTGGCGGTGTAGTGCAGCGCCACGCTGGCCAAGCGTCATCCCTCTCGGGCAGGGCCGTGACGCCGACCACGAGGATCGCGTCCGGACCGCCCGCCAGCCGATCGGCCAGCGAGACGATCACCCGTTCCGGAGGGGCCGACTGACAGATCCCAGCGGCGATGGCGTGATGCTGCAGGCCATAGGAACCGCCTTCGGCGCGCGCCGCCATGGGCTGGATGCTCTTGCGCTCGCCCGACCCGATCAGGCCGGCCACACAGACAGGCATGTGGCGCGACGGGCCGGGTGGGACAGAGCCGTCAGGAACGGCTCAAGCCAGAGAGACAATTCCACACGCCCGCTATCGTTTGTTGCCATCGCGACCGTCCGCACCGGAACACCCCGTCGTGCGAAGCCGCCGTGAACCCCGTCGTTCCACTGAACTGCCAAAGTATTACCCGTGCGCACTACCATGCGTCGTCGATCGGGAACCCGACTTGGCGGCCCATCTGGTCGCTGTCCGCCAGCAGATCGTCGACCTCGTAGGGCCTGCGGTGCCGGGCGACGCGCACCCCGCGCTGACCCCGCTCCGCTACCGGGGCGTCCATGCCGTCGATCGTCACCCGGGTGCGGCCCATGCCCTGGCTCTTGACGAGGTTGAACAACGTCGCGGCATTGCGCACCGACAGGCGGACGCAGCCGTGGGAAGCCGCACGCCCGAGGTTGCGGACGTGGTTGGTGCCGTGGATGGCGTGACCCTGATTGGTGAAGAACATCGCGAAGGGCATGGGCGCGTCATCCCATTCCTTCGAGAAATGCGTGCGCTCCATCCGGAACGGGCGGTAGGATCCGGACGGGGTGTCATGGCTCGCGACCCCGGTGGAGACGGGCCAGGAATAGCGGGGCTGTCCGTCGACCGAGACCTCCATGCGCTGGCTGCTCTTGTCGACGTTGACGAGGACGTCCGCGCTGGCCGCACCCGGACCGGCGGCCCACAGGAGGACGCCGGACAGGATCGAGATCAGACCGATACGCATCCAAGACTCCGACTGGTACCAAGACTCCGGCTGGACCAACCGCAGCGCTGTACCGTCACGCTAAACCGTTGGCGACACCGAGGTTCCGCCCGCTCTCAACCCTGCGTAGTCACGCTTTGCTGAAGCCCATCACGGGGCCGCAGCAATCCGGCCGCAAGTCCGGAGGATCGCGGCCTCCGCCGCCTCGGCGATCCGCCTCACCACGTCGCCAGCGCCCGGCAGATCCTCGATCAGTCCGACGGCCTCGCCGACCGTAACGTTGGCGACGTCGTAGTCGCCCGCCGCATCGGCCTCCTCCACGTCCTGCCGCCGCGCCGCGGCGGCCGCGCGCAGTTCCGCCTCGCGGCCGTGCCAGGTCTCGATGAAGGCGTTGCGCAGGAGGCGGCCGGTATAGGGCGCCGGCCAGGGCCGCTGGCGGGCGATGTCGTAGACCTGCGTGCGCACCGTGTCGTCGCCGGTGGCCGCGAGAACCCGCTCCTTCGCGGCCGGGTGGATCAGCGCCTCCCGGGTCGCCCAGAACCGCGTCCCCATGAGGACGCCGTCGGCCCCGAGGGCCAGAGCGGCGGCGAGGCCGCGGCCATCCGCGATGCCGCCCGCCGCGAGGAGCAGCGTCTCGGGGCGTTCCCGAGCGATCAGGTCGGCGACCGCCGGCACGAACGGCAGCGTGCCGCGGGCCGCGAGACCGTGGCCGCCGGCTTCCGTGCCCTGCGCCACCACCACGGTCGCGCCGACCTCCAGGGCGCGCCGGGCCTGGGCCAGGGTGTGAACCTGGCAGATCAGCGGCACGCCCGCGGCGTGGACTTGCGGGGCGAAGGGGGCGGGATCCGCGAAGGAGAGCATCAGGGCGGCGGGCGACCGGGCGAGCGCCGCCTCGAGAAGCGACGGATCCCGAGCCATGGACCAGGTGATGAAGCCGCAGCCGACCCGCTGGTTGCCCGCGCGGTCGAATTCGCGCGCGAGGGTCGCATGGTCGCCGTAGCCGCCACCGATCAAGCCGAGGCCACCGGCGGCGCTCACCGCCGCCGCGAGGGCGCCCCCCGAGGCCGGATCCATCGGGGCCAACACGATCGGATGGTGCAGTCCGAAGGCCTCGGTGAGTCTGGTTCTCAAGGCCATCTTTCCCCTCCCCGGAGTATCCGGCCGCGCGGTTGCGCGGACCGCCTGTCCGGGCTTAACGGTCGATGTGATGCGGAAAAAGTGATTCCTTCAGAAGGAAGGCATCGGAAAAGCAGATGGCATGAACAGCACCGACCTGATGGTCTTCGCGACGGTGGCCGAGACCGGCGGCATCGGCCGGGCGGCGGTTCGGCTCAACACCGTGCAGTCCAACGTCACCGGGCGGATCCGTGCGCTGGAGCAGGCGTTGCGCGTGCCGCTGTTCCACCGCGGCAGCCGCGGGGTGACGCTGACCCGGGCCGGGGAGCGGCTCCTGCCCTACGCCCTCCAGGTCGGCCGGCTGCTCGCGGAGGCGCAGCACGCCCTGCTGGCCGAGGGTGAGCCCCGCGGACCCCTGCGGATCGGCGCCATGGAGACGACCGCGGCCCTGCGCCTGCCCGGCCCGCTCGCCGACTTCGCCGCGTGCCACCCGGAGGTGGACATCGAACTCGAGACAGGTCCGACAGAGCTGCTGATCGCGCGGGTCCTCGACCGGCGCCTCGAGGGCGCCTTCGTCGCCGGCCCCGTGACCCAGGCCGACCTCATCGGGATCCCGGTGCTCACCGAGGATCTGGTGCTGGTCGCCCATCCCGAGGTCGGCGACCTGACGGCGCTGCTCGAGCGGCTGGGGCGCGCGCGGGAGGCGAAGGTGCTCGTGTTCCGGGCCGGCTGCTCGTATCGGAGGCGCCTGGAGGACTTCCTGGCGCGACAGGGCCTGGTCCACGTGCGCCGCATGGAGTTCGGGACCCTCGACGGCATCCTCGGCTGCGTCGCGGCCGGGATGGGCGTGACCCTGATCCCGCGCGGTGTGGCCGAGCCCGCGTGCCGGGCGGGGCGCGTGTCGGTCCATCCGCTGCCCGACGGGGACGGACGCGCCGAGACCCTCCTGGTCCGTCGCGGCGACGGCCAGCCGAGCGCGGCCTTCGCGCGGTTCGCCGAGCAGATCCGGACGGCCTTCCCGCAGTGACGGCACCCGCGCCGGCACGGACCCTGCGGCGAGCAACCGCCGGTTGACAGCGCCCGGAGCCCGGGCGCTTCCTCCGGCCGCAACCGGTTCGGAGTTCCCATGGCCCTCGACCCCAGACTCGCTGCCGAGATCGAAGCCTCCGTGGCGGAGGGTTTCGCCGATCAGGTCGCCCACACGCAGGCGCTGGTCCGGTTCGCCTCCCTGCGGGGCGCGGAACATGCCTGCCAGGATTACGTGTTCGCGCAGTTCCGCGCCCGGGGCTACGCCACCGAGCGCTTCGCCATGGACCGGGCCGCCATCGCGGCCCATCCGGGTGGCTCAAGGATCGACGACGCGCACCATTCGGACGCGCCGATCGTCGTTGGCCATCACCGTCCGAACGCCGAGACGGGCCGTTCGCTGATCCTGCAGGCCCATGTCGACGTGGTGCCGACCGGCCCCCTCGACCTCTGGACCCATCGGCCCTTCGACCCGGTCATCGAGGGGGACTGGCTGTACGGCCGCGGCGCCGGCGACATGAAGGCCGGCCACGCCGCCAACCTGTTCGCCCTCGACGCCCTGGCGCGCCTCGGCCTGCAGCCGGCGGCCTCCGTATCCGTGCAGTCGGTGGTCGAGGAGGAATCCACCGGCAACGGCGCCCTGATGACCCACCTGCGCGGCTACCGGGCCGACGCCGTGCTGATCCCCGAGCCCGAGGACGAGAAGCTCGTGCGCGCCAATACCGGCGTGCTGTGGTTCACCGTGGAGGTCCGGGGCGTACCGGTCCACGTGCGCGAGATGGGCGCGGGCGCCAACGCCATCGACGCCACCTACCGGGTGATCGGCGCGCTGCGCGACGTCGAGGCCCGCTGGAACGCCGAGAAGGCGTCGCACCCGCATTTCGAGACCGAGGACCACCCGATCAACCTCAATATCGGCAAGATCGAGGGCGGCGACTGGGCCTCCTCGGTCCCGGCCTGGTGCCGGATCCATTGCCGCATCGCGCTCTATCCGGGCGTGACCGCCGCGCAGGCCGCCGACGAGATCGAGGCCGCCGTGGCGTCCTTCTCCCGCACCGACCCGTTCCTGGCCAACAACCCGCCGCGGGTGGTGTTCAACGGTTTCTTCGCCGAGGGCTACGTGCTGGAGGCGGGCTCGGAGGCCGAGGCCATGCTCGGCCGCGCCCACGAGCGGGCGATCGGGTCGCCGCTCCAGAGCTTCATGACGGCGGGCTATCTCGATACGCGGGTCCACGCCCTCTACGACCGGGTGCCGGCCCTCTGCTACGGCCCGATCTCCCAGAACATCCACGCCTTCGACGAGCGCGTCAGTCTCGCCTCGGTGAAGCGCTGCACCACCGCGATGGCCCTGTTCGTGGCCGAGTGGTGCGGCACGGAGCGGAAGGCGGCCTGATCAGTTGCCGTCTTTGCGAGCGGAGCGAAGCAATCCAGGGTGGCGCCACACATACGAATGTCGCGCCGCACTGGGTCGCTTCGCTGCGCTCGCGATGACGGCGGTGTTCGCCGTCAGGGGATCAGCCGGTCCGCGCGGAGCTGGGCGAACAGGTCGTAGAACGCGTCGTCGGTGGGCTGGTAGGCCGTGAAGCCGAGGCGCCGGCTCTTGCTCATGTCGGTGACGACCTCGATCGGCCGGCCGAGATCGGCATCCGTGTGCCAGGGGGAGGCAAGCTTTTCGAGGTTCGGCTCCGCGAGGCCGTGGCGTGCCGCGATCTCCGCCCAGACCGGCCCGTCCTGCGCCATCCGGGGCTCCAGGGGCCGGTGCGTGCCGTCGAAGGGCACTGCCTCGATCCCGAACCAGGCGGCGATCCGGCCCCACATCCGGCTCCAGCGGAAGACGTCGCCGTCGACGACGTTGAATGCCGCGTCGGCGGCCTTCGGCTCGGTCGAAGCCCAGAGCAGGTGGCGGGCGAGCAGCCGCGCGTCGGTCATGTCGGTGAGGCCGTTCCACTGCGCGGCCGAGCCCGGGAAGACGAACGGGCGTCCCGTCTCCCGGCACAGGGTGGCGTAGCAGGCGAGGGTCGTGCCCATGTTCATGGCGTTGCCCACCGCCTTGCCGATGATCGTGTGCGGGCGGTGGACGCTCCAGGTGAAGCCGTCGCGGGCGGCGGCCGCGAACACGGCATCCTCCTGGGCGTAGTAGAAGTTCTCGATGTCGAGGCGGCCCTGGTCCTCGCGGAACGGCGTCTGCGGCAGTGTGCCTTTGCCGTAGGCCTCGAACGGGCCGAGATAGTGCTTCAGCCCGGTCACCAGGGCGACGTGGCGGACGCTCTTCTTCGGGCGCAGGGCATCCAGCAGGTTCTCCACCATCGCCCGGTTGACGCGGATCATTTCCGCCTCGGTCGGCCGCCGCTGCCAGGTCGCCAGGAACACGTGGCTCGGCGCGAGGTCGGCCAGCGCCCGCTCCAGCGAGGCCGGATCCTGCAGGTCGCCGGCCACCGGCTCGACGCCCGCCTGGGCCACCGGGTGGCGCGCGAGGCCGGCGACCTTCCAGCCCTCCCGATGAAGCAGCGCCGCGGTGGCGCTGCCCACGATCCCGCTGGCGCCGACGATCAGGGCGGTGTTCGACATAAAAACCCTCGTGCCCGGTCAAAACCCGGGTCCGGGGCAGATGGGCACAGGGGGTGTCGCGACAACCCCGCCGGGCAGCGGGGACGCCTGTGCGGCGCGCAAGGGTTGCGCGATTGCCGCGCCTTCACCGTCATCGCGAGCGCAGCGAAGCGACCCGGCGCGGCGCGCGGTTTCGAGCCGTGGCGCGACTCTGGATTGCTTCGCTGCGCTCGCAAAGACGGCGGGGCAGCCGCGATAGCCCTCAGGCGACCCGGTCGATCGCCGCGCCGAGGACGTCCACGATCTCGCCGATCTGGCCGCGCTCGATGATCAGCGGCGGCGACAGGGCGACTATGTCGCCGGTCACCCGGGTGAGCAGGCCGCGTTCGAAGCAGTCCACGAACACGTCGTAGGCGCGCTTGCCCGGCGCGTCCGGCCGCGGTGCCAGCTCGATGCCGGCGATCAGCCCGATGGTGCGGATGTCGGTGACGTTCTTGCGCCCGCGCAGGTCGTGCATCGCGGCCGCCCAGTCGTCGGCGATGTCGGTGACGCGGGTCAGCAGCCCCTCGTCCCGGTAGATGTCCAGCGTGGCGATGCCGGCCGCGCAGGCGACCGGGTGCCCGGAATAGGTGTAGCCGTGGAACAGCTCGATCCCGTCCGGGCCGTGCATCAGCCCGTCATGGACCGCGCGGCTCGCGAAGACCGCGCCCATCGGCACCGTGCCGTTGGTCAGGCCCTTGGCGCTGGTCACGAGGTCGGGGACGACGCCGAAATAATCGGTGGCGAACGGCGCACCCAGGCGGCCGAAACCGGAAATGACCTCGTCGAAGATCAGCAGGATGCCGTGCTTGGTGCAGATCTCGCGCAGGCGCTCGAGGTAGCCCTTCGGCGGGACCAGCACGCCGGTCGAACCCGCAACCGGCTCGACGATGCAGGCCGCGATGGTCTCGGCCCCGTGGAGCGCCACAAGCCGCTCCAGATCCTCGGCGAGCTCCATCCCGTGCTCGGGCTGGCCCTTCACGAAGGCGTTGCGGGCCGGGTCGTGGGTGTGGCGCAGGTGGTCGGTGCCGTTGAGCTGCGGGAAGACCCGCCGGTTCGACACGATGCCGCCGACCGAGAGGCCGCCGAAGCCGACGCCGTGATAGCCGCGCTCGCGACCGATCAGCCGGGTGCGGGTCCCCTGCCCGATCGCCCGCTGGTAGGCCAGCGCGATCTTGAGGGCGGTATCGACCGATTCCGAGCCGGAATTGGTGAAGAACACCCGGTCGAGGCGCTGATCCGGCCCGCCCGGGGCGATCTCGGCGAGGCGTTCGGCGAATTCGAAGGCGATGGGATGGCCCATCTGGAAGGTCGGGGCGAAGTCGAGGGTCGCGAGCTGGCGCTCCACCGCGGCGGCGATTCCCCGGCGCCCGTGCCCGGCATTGACGCACCAGAGGCCGGCGGTGCCGTCGAGGACCGTGCGGCCGTCATCGGCGGTGTAATGCATGCCCTCCGCCGACACGAGGAGGCGCGGCGCCGCCTTGAACTGGCGGTTGGCCGTGAACGGCATCCAGAAGGCGTCCATCGCGGGCGTGTTGCGGAGCGGATGGTCGGTCATGGGGCGGCTCTCCGGAGCGGACGGCGCGGATCGGGCGACCGGGCCAGGGGACACCTTCACCGATCGGGCAACAAGTCCTTTTCTGGTCGCCGCCAACCCCTTGCAGGAATGGGGCCGCAGGTGACACCGTTGCGGGATCCGCAACACCTGAAACGGAGCCCCGCCGGATGAGCATCGATGTCGGCGCGCGCCTGCGCTTCGTGCGCGCCCGCCACGGCCTCTCGCAGCGGACGCTCGCCAAGCGCGCCGGCGTGACCAACTCGGCGATCTCGCTGATCGAGGCGAACCGGGTGAACCCGTCGGTGGGCGCCCTGAAGCGGATCCTCGACGGGGTGCCGATCGGCATGGCCGAGTTCTTCGCCCTGGAGCCGGAACCGGAGCGCAAGGCGTTCTTCGCCGCCGAGGACCTCACCGAGATCGGCCGGCGGGCCGCCAAGGGGGCGATCTCGTACCGTCAGGTCGGCGACAGCCTGTTCGGCCGCAAGCTCCAGATCCTCAAGGAGCGCTACGAGCCCGGCGCCGATACCGGCCGGGTGCCGCTCTCCCACGAGGGCGAGGAGGGCGGCATCGTGTTGTCCGGCAGGTTGGAAGTCACGGTGGATGCCGAGCGCCGGATCCTCGGCCCCGGCGACGCCTACAGCTTCGACAGCCGCCGCCCGCACCGGTTCCGCTGCGTCGGGCCGAGCCCCTGCGAGGTGGTGAGCGCCTGCACGCCGCCGAGCTTCTGACGGCGCGCGCGCCGAGGACCGGATGGGGCCGGGCTGTGTCGGCCTGCTCGTGCCGTCGTCCGGGCCGAGAAATCCCGATTCGCTCTAAAGCCCCGGACCTGAGTAACGCCGGATTCAGGCCGGAGGATTAGACAGGGGCCATGGAAACCCTGGCCGCCACCGCCGTTCAGATGCTGGGCTCGTCCCAGAACCAGCAGATCGGCATTGCCGTCGCCAAGCAGCAGCTCGGGGCCGACAAGGCCGTTGCCGGGCTCGTCGCGGACAGCGCCCAGAGCGCGGCGAGCGCCAGCCCCCCGGCGCCCCCCGGACAGGGGCTGAGCGTCGACCTGCGGGTCTGACCGGGACACCCGTTTTAAGGGTCGGCCGGAAATCCCGGCCGCGCTCCGCGGGTCCGGCCTCGCACTGTGCTTAAACCACGGGGTCGATGTCTTGCGCGCGCGAAGACGGCCTACGCTCCGGCCGCCGTTGAACCCCCGGCCTACCCGAAACCGTAGAGCCGCCGCGGGTTGTCGACGAAGACCATCCGGCGCCGATCCGCGTCCGGCACCCAGTCGGCCATCAGGTCGAGGAGCGTCGCGGTCCGGGGCGGCCCGTCCCAGGCGGCCACGTGCGGCCAGTCCGAGCCCCAGACGCAGCGCTCGGGCGCGGCGTCGTTGAGGGCGCGGGCGAACGGGATCGTGTCGGCATAAGGCGGACCGGTCACGGAATCCCGGAAGGCGCCCGAGAGCTTCACCCAGTTGCCGTCGGCGACGAGGCCGAGCAGCGCCTTAAAGCCCGGGTGGTCCACGCCGGCCGAGGTCGGCATGTGGCCCATGTGGTCGAAGACGAGCGGCACCGGCAGCCGGGACAGGCGGCCGGCGATGGGCGGCAGCTCGCGGGCATCGAGCAGGAACTGCAGGTGCCAGCCCATCTCGCGGGCGAGCGCCCCGTAGGATTCCACCGCGTCGAGCCCGACGCCGCCGCCGAACAGCACGTTGAGCCGCAGGCCCACCACCCCGGCCTCCTTGAGGGCGGCGAGGTCCGCGTCGGGCAGCCCGAGCGGGATCACCGCGATGCCGCGCAGGCGCTGCCGGTGGGCGCGGAGCGTCTCGACCATCAGGCGGTTGTCGGTGCCGTGCACGCTGACCTGGACGAGCACGCCGTTGGCCATGCCGGTCCCGTCGAGCATCGCGAGGTAGCGCTCGGCGGACGCCGCCGGGGGCGTGTAGCTGCGGTCCGCCACCAGCGGGTAGTCCGGCGGCAGCCCGATGACGTGGGCGTGGGTGTCGACCGCGCCGTCCGGCACGCGGTAACGGGTCGGGCCTTCCGGATGCGGATCCGGGGCGGGGCAGTCTCGGATCTCGGGCATGGTCAGGAATCCGCGTGCAGGACCTTGCCACGCGTCTCGGGCAGCGCGAAGGCCGCCAGGAAGAAGATCCCGTAGGCCAAGGCCGCGAAGATCGCGATGGCGGAGGCGAGGCCGGTGCGCTCCGCGAGGTAGCCGACGAGCGCCGGGAACAGCGCGCCGATGCCCCGGCCGAAATTGTAGCAGAACCCCTGCCCCGAACCGCGCAGGCGGGTCGGGTACAGCTCGGTCAGGAAGGCGCCCATGCCGGAGAAGTAGCCGGAGGCGAAGAAGCCCAGGGGAAAGCCCAGCACCCATAGAACGCCGTTCGAGAGCGGGATCTGCGTGTAGGCGATCACCACCGCGATGGCCCCGACGGAGAAGATCAGGAACAGCGGCCGCCGTCCGAGCCGGTCGGCGAGCCACGCACCCACGAGGTAGCCGGTGAACGAGCCGATGATCAGCGCCGCGAGGTAGCCGGTGGAGGACACGATCGACAGGTGCCGCTCGGTGGTCAGGAAGCGCGGCACCCAGGTGGTGATCGCGTAGTACCCGCCCTGACAACCCGCCGCCGCAAGGGAGGCGAGCAGCGTCGTCTTGAGGATCGGCCCGGAGAAGATCTCCCAGATCTGCGGCCGGTCGCCGGCCGCGGCGGCCCGGGCGCGGGCCTCGGCGGCGACCTGCGGCTCCTCCACGTAGCGGCGCAGGTAGAAGATCAGCAGGGCCGGCAGGGCGCCGACCGCGAACATCCAGCGCCACGCGGTCTCAGGCGGCAGGATCGAGAACAGCACCGCCTGCGACAGGACGGCCAGACCCCAGCCGATCGCCCAGCCGGATTGGACGGAGCCGACCGCCCGGCCGCGATACTCGGCCCGGATCGTCTCGCCGATCAGCACGGCGCCCGCCGCCCACTCGCCGCCGAAGCCGAGGCCGAGGATTGCCCGGGCGACGAGGAGCTGCTCGAAGTTTTGCACGAAGGCGCAGAGCAGCGAGAACAGCGAGAACCACAGGATGGTGATCTGGAGGGTCAGCACCCGGCCGATCCGGTCGGCGACGAAGCCCGCCAGCCAGCCGCCCAGGGCCGAGGCCAGCAGCGTCACCGTGGCGGCGAGCCCGGCGGTGCCGGCATCGACGTGCCACAGGGCCATGATCGTCCCGATCACCAGCGGGTAGATCATGAAGTCCATGCCGTCGAGGCACCACCCGGCGGCGCACGCCCAGAAGGTGTGCCGCTCCGGCGGTGTCATCGAGCGATAGAAGGCGGTGAGGCTGGCGTCGCGGATCTCGACCGCCTCCACGCCCGAGGATCCCTGCCCGCTCGCCGTACCCATGAACCCGCTCCTGCCACCCGATACCAGTATCGGCGTCCCAGGCTGAGCTGTCCAACGCCGCGGGGCAGGCAGGCAAGGAAAAGGCCGCCCGAAGGCGGCCTGTCCCGGCTTTTCGCGGTCGCGCTCCGCTCAGTAGCAGCGCTCGACCAGGACCCGGCGGTAGCCGTAGGGGGTCCAGCGCACTCGCGGGACCGTGTAGCAGCCGCCGCCGTAGCCGTAATCGCCGTAGCCGTAGGCGGCGGGCGCGTAATAGCCGCCGTAGCCCGGGTAGCCGTAGCCGCCGTAGCCGCCGTAGAGGCCGCCGGCCGCCAGACCGAGGCCGACGCCGAGACCGAGGCCGCCCAGGCCGTAGCCGTAACCGCCGCGATAGCCGTAGCCGCGGCCGTAGAAGCCGCGACCGTAGCCGAAGCCGCCCGGACGGAAGCCGGCGCCGCGGAAGCCGCCACCGAACCCGCCGCCGCGGAAGCCCCCGAAACCGCCGCCGCGGAACCCGCCGCCGAAGCCGCCACCGTGGAAGCCGCCACCGTGGAAGCCGCCGCCGTGGAAGCCGCCGCCGCCGAAGCCGCGCGCATCTGCGCTGGCCGGCGCCAGAGCCAGAGCCCCCGCCGCCAGCAGGGCCGAGCCAAGCACTGCACCCTTCATCACGTCATCTCCGTGAAAAAATCGCCCTCTGGCGCTAAGAACGTGCGAACCGGGAAAACGGTCCAGTCTTCGGCCGCGGCGCCGCGCCGCGAGGCGCCCAAGCAGGCCGCGGTCGGCTCCGGACTCGAAATTCGCCGCTTTCCCAAGCAAGAGGCGCGCCGATCGAGAGTCCCAGTCCCCCGACTCGCCCCCCGCGCCCCATGGAACGAACGACGATGTTGCGACCGGCTCACGCCCTGTTGATCGCGCTACTGGCCCTCGCGGCCCCGGCCCGGGCCGCGGCCCCGGCCGCGATGGAACCGTGCCGGCCCGTGGAGGCGCAGGGCGAGACCTTTACGGTCTGCACCATCGACCTGCGGCGGATGCGGCTGCGGCTGTTCTGGCTTCAGGACGACGGCAAGCCCTACGGCGCCCTCGGCACGCTCGCCCAGACGCAGGGTGGCCGCCTCGCCTTCGCGATGAATGCCGGCATGTACGACAAGGACCAGGCGCCCGTGGGCCTCTACGTCGAGGATGGGCGTGAGCTGAAGCGCCCCTCCACGGCGGACGGCCCGGGCAACTTCCACCTCAAGCCCAACGGGGTCTTCTGGGTGAAGGGTGAGCGCAGCGGCGTGATCGACACCGGCCGCTATCTGCGCGGGAAGTTCCGCCCGGACTTCGCCACGCAGTCCGGGCCGATGCTGGTGATCGACGGCCAGATCCACCCGAAGATCTCGGCCGACGGG
Organism: Methylobacterium sp. P5_C11; assembly: GCF_054049775.1. Taxonomy (NCBI): domain Bacteria; kingdom Pseudomonadati; phylum Pseudomonadota; class Alphaproteobacteria; order Hyphomicrobiales; family Methylobacteriaceae; genus Methylobacterium; species Methylobacterium sp. P5_C11. Next base: position 23,985 of record NZ_JBFULS010000013.1, read on the forward strand.
CCGAGCCAGAAGATCCGCAACGGCGTCGGCGTGCCCGGAGACGGGCACGTCGCGATCTTCGCCATCTCCGAGCGCCCGGTCACCTTCGGGGCCTTCGCGCGCTTGTTCCGCGACGATCTCGGCTGCCGCAACGCCCTGTTCCTCGACGGCTCGGTATCGAGCCTATACGCGCCGAATCTCGGCCGCACGGACATCAGCCGGCCCCTGGGGCCGCTGGTGGGGGCGGTGCCGCGGTAGGACCTGATCTGATCAACGCGACCGTGTGAAGGGCAGCTTCGGGTGGATTTCAGCCAGTCCGATTTCAGACGTCCATGCACAAGTGCGGACGTCGCCGCTGGATCCGTTCACAGCGCATGCCAGTCCAGGACACAGGTCGGGATGCGCCTAGGTCAGGAATGACGCTGCCGGACTTAAACGGGCAGATGAGACCGTAATCGCCCGGCTATCCTGAAATTTTCTCGCGCATGTAGGCTAGCGGAGTGCTGCCGAGTTCGGCGCGGAATGCATAAACGAACGCGGAGGTTGAGCCGTAGCCGAGTTGCATCGCGGTCTCGGTCACGCTCATGCCCCCGCCCATCAACTCGACGGCCCTGAATAAGCGCAAACGCCGCCGCCAGGATCGCAGGCTCATGCCGACGTCGGTCTCGAAACGCCGCGCCAGGGTCCGTTCCGACAGGCCGAGTTCCCGCCCCCAGGCCGCCGCTCCGCGGGGGTCTGCTGGATCGGCGTATAGGGCTTCGCACAGAGAGACCAGAGGGCCTTCCCGGGGCCAGGGCAGCGCTCCCGGCAGCGGTCGAGCCCGCCGGAACTGATCGAGGATCAGGACGGTGACGCGATCGGCATAGCCGCCCTGGTCTTCTAACCCCTCGACCGCCACCGCCTCCAAGATCAGGGCTCGCAGCAGCGGTTGTACGGCGAAGACCGCTGGACGTTCCGCCACGTCATGTCCGGCCTCATCGGCGACCCACAGGCTGCGGAACTGAGCGCCTATAAGTGATCCGACCCTGTGCCGGACGCCGGTCGGAAGCCAGACGGCCTGCTCCGGCGAGATCACGAACGAACGTCCTTCCACCGCCACCGTGAGCACCCCGGACGTGGCGTAGACGATCTGATGCCATGGGTGAGCGTGCTCGGCGAAGTACCCGCGTGCCGGGATGGTCTGCGCACGCACTGTGATCGGCCGAGGCGGTACGAGCCCGGGCGGCGCCTTGATCGGCTCCCACCTCATCGTCCCCCCAGGTTGGCAGCTATTCGACACAACTTGGCATCCCGTCGAGATACAGACGGGCGCCCCTCACGTATAGCCCGGTCAGCCCGCCTAACTCGGTCAGCCGGGTTCGCCGCCTGGTGTCATCCAAGCCGGGGCACGAGAACACTGTCCGCCGAAATCCGAGCGCCTGATGTCCTACGCCTCATCGTCGATCGTCGACCGCGACCCTACCTCCTCTGCCCGATCTGGGGCAGCCAACGTTTTGAGGTTGGCCATTGCTCAGGCGCTTGCTGGGGCGAATTCGGTCGTCGTCTTCTCAACAGGTGCGATCGTCGGCAACATGCTGGCGCCGAGCAAGGTCCTAGCGACGCTACCGATCTCGATCTTCGTCGTCGGAATGGCCGCCTGCTCCCTGCCGGCCGGTAGCATCGCCCGCCGCTACGGCCGGAACGCGGCCTTCTTGACCGGAACTGGCTGTGGAGTGCTGGTCGGGGTGCTGTCCGCGCTTGCTATCCTGACAGCCAACTTCTGGCTGTTCAGCGCGGCCATGTTCTTCGGGGGAGCCTACGCTGCCGTAGTCTTCTCCTTCCGCTTCGCCGCGGCGGAGTGCGTCCCGCCTGAGCGGCGACCACGCGCGCTGTCCACCGTGATGGCGGGCGGGGTCTTCGCGGGGGTGATCGGCCCGCAACTCGTCACGTACACCATGAACCTGTGGCCGCCCTACCTGTTCGCCGCCACCTTCATGGCCCAGGCCGCGGTCGCCGTACTGGCGGCTGTGGTCCTCTCCGGCGTCCGCCTGCCGCGACCCGTCGCAGACGGTCTCGAGGGTGGGCGGCCTTTGGCTGCGATCCTGACACAGCCGCGCTTCATCATCGCGGTGGTCTGCGGAGCCGTGTCGTACCTGCTGATGAACTTCGTGATGACGGCCGCGCCGCTGGCCATGCACCTGTGCGGTCATGCGCAGGAGGATGCGAACCTCGGCCTCCAGTGGCACGTGATCGCCATGTACGGGCCGAGCTTCTTCACCGGACGCCTGATCACGCGCTTCGGCGCCTCCAGCGTCGTAGCAGCCGGTCTGGTACTGACGGGCGCGGCTTCCATCATCGGCTTGGCGGGCGTGGACGTGACGCATTTCTGGCTGTCCCTGATCCTCCTCGGCCTGGGCTGGAACTTCGGCTTCGTGGGGGCCTCGGCGATGGTGCTGGAATGCCACCGTCCCGAGGAGAGGACGCGAGTGCAGTCGGTCAACGACTTCATCGTCTTCGGCATGGTAGCCCTGGGCTCGTTTTCGTCCGGCGGTCTGCTGACGAGCTACGGATGGCACACGGTCCTCTGGGTCTCGTTCGGACCGCTGGCTGTGGCAGCATCGGCGCTGATGTTGATGGCCGTGCGCGGAGCCCGCCGCATAGCTTGAGGCGGCGAGATGGCGGCCTCTCCCGTTCCACAGACGGCATCTGCAAACCATCTCTGGGCGAGTTGCCTGAGGGCTGACGTATGGCCGCTTTCAGGAAGCGCTGGCGGTCCACTTAAGGGCCGACATGGGTCGATGGCAGTCCCCTCGCACGGCCGAGCGCATCAGGTTTCAACTCTGATGCGCTCTCCCGAAGTTGAGCCGGTCCCGCGAGACGAACGCGTCGACTCAAGGCGCGGGAGCCGCGTCACCGCTGCCCGAACGCCGTGTCCTTGAACAGATCCTTGTACTCCCGCGGCTGCGAGCGCCAGTACTGCTTGGGCGCGCGCACCTTGGCGCCGAGTTCGGCCGCCGCGTGCCAGGGCCAGCGCGGATCGTACAGCATGGCGCGGGCCAGCGAGATCGCGTCCGCCCGCCCCTCCTGCAGGATCGCCTCCGCCTGACGGGCGTCCGTGATCAGGCCGACCGCGATGGTGGTGAGCCCGGTCTCGGCCTTGATCCGCTCGGCATAGGGCACCTGATAGCCCGGCCCGAGCTTGATCGCCTGCTTGGGCGAGACGCCGCCCGTCGAGACGTGGAGCGCCGGAGATCCCGCCCGCTTGAGCGCCTGGGCCAGCGCCACGGTCTCGTCGATGTCCCAGCCGTCCTCGACCCAGTCGGTGGCCGAGACGCGCAGCCAGACCGGGCTGCCGGCCGGGACGACGTCGCGCACCGCGTCGTAGATCTCCAGCGGGAAGCGCATCCTGTTTTCCAGGCTGCCGCCGTACTGGTCGGTGCGCTTGTTGGCGATCGGCGACAGGAACTGGTGCAGCAGGTAGCCGTGGGCGCCGTGCAGTTCCACCGCCTCGATGCCGAGCCGCACCGCGCGCTTGGCCGTGGCCACGAACTGGTCGCGGACGCGCTTCAGGTCGGCGGCGTCGAGGGCGTGGGGCGGGACCTCGCCCTCCCCGTGCGCGACCGCCGAGGGCGCCTCCGTGCGCCAGCCGTAGGCGTGCTCCGGCGGGATCTGCTGGCCGCCGGCCCAGGGGGCGTCGCTCGACGCCTTGCGGCCGGCATGGGCGATCTGGATGCAGATCGGGATCGGCGCGTATTCGCGCACGGCATCGAGCACCCGGCCCAGCGCCCGCTCGCAGCCGTCGTTGTAGAGTCCGAGGTCCCAGGCGGTGATCCGCGCCTCGGGCGACACCGCGGTGGCCTCGAGGGTCAGCAGGCCGGCACCCGACATGGCGAGCTGGCCGAGATGCATCATGTGCCAGTCGGTGGCCTCACCGTCCCGGGCCGAATACTGGCACATCGGCGCGATGAGGATACGGTTCTCGAGGGTCAGGGCGTCGAGCGTCAGGGGTTCGAACAGGCGAGCGGTCATCGGCAACTCCGGATGGAGCCGCCACTCTGGCGCAGGATGGGCGCGGCGGCCAGTGCGGTGCGTCAGAGCAGCCCTGCGGCGGGCCGTGCGGGAACCTGCTTAGGCGACCGGCCGTTCTTCGCGCTCTCGCCACGACGCGAGCCGCCTGAGGGGGCGAGATCGCCCGGGGTTCTGAAACATGCTCACGAAACTTGCCGCCTCGCTCCTCCTCACGGCCGGCTGCGCCGCCGTCGCGGGGCCGTCCTACGCCCAGCCGGCCGCCCTTGGCGGACCCAAGATGCTCGTGCACGGCAATTATTGCGGCCCGGGTAACAATGCGCCCCTGCCGCCGATCGATGCCCTCGACGCGGCCTGCGCCCGCCACGATGCCTGCACGCCGGAGGGCGGTCTGCCGTCGCAGGCCTGCAATCTCCGCCTGCAGCGGGAAGCCACACTGATCTCCCGCGACCCGAGCCAGCCCCGGAACGTCCGGTCGATGGCCGGTCTCGTGGCAGCCACCGCGACCCTGATCCCCACCGACCCGAGCGCCCAGAGCGTGCCGGCATCGGTCTCGACGGACCAGCCCCAGGGGACCTACGCCCCGACCCTGGACCGGTCGGCGCCGGCCGACCTGGACGACGATTCCGACGGTCCCGACGCGGATTGACACCCTGCCCCGGATCGTCCGGGTGACGGCGCGGCGACCCGGCCGCGCCGTCGGTTGCAGTGCTCAGGCGCGGCTGTCCGGATCGAGGGCCTGCGCCAGGAAGAACCGGACCATCTCGCGGCTGGCATCCGGGCCGCGCGGCTCGGTGTAGGATCCTGCCGGGCTCCCCCCCGACCATGCATGCCCGGCTCCGTGCAGGACCCACTGCTCCAGCAGAGCCCGTCCGGACGCGTCGCTGCGGATGGTCCGGGTATAGGCCATGCCGTCCTGGCTCGTGCCCCGGCTGACCGTCTCGACGAGCCGCGCCTGGGCGGCGGCCTGCGCGGCCACCCGATCGCCGTTGACGGGATGGACGGTGCGGTCACCGTCGCCGTGGAACACGATGGTCGGGACGGCCGTCCGGTTACGCCCCGGCGCGAGGCCCTGGCCCTTCATCGCCGCGAAGGCGCCGGGCATGTCCCGGGCCGCCCCGCAGGCCAGCCCGGAATGGATCCCGACGGCGGCGAACAGGTCCGGATGGGTCGCGGCCAGGATCGCCGCCGCGGCGCCGCCGGCCGAGAGCCCGGCCGCGTAGACCCGGCTGGGATCGGCAGAGAACTCCGCGACCACCGACCGGGCGATGCCGGCGATCAGCGCCGGCTCGCCGCCCTCGCGGACTTGATCCCCGGCCGCATACCAGTTCCAGCAGCGCTGCGGATTGGCCGACGGGGGCTGTTCCGGGTAGACGACCAGGAAGGTCTGCGCCTCGGCCAGGGCGTTCATCCGCGTGCCGGCGGCGAAGTCGTCGGGGTTCTGGGTGCAGCCGTGCAGCATCACGATGACGGGCAGGGCCTGACCCCGATAGCCGCTCGGGACGTAGACCTTGTAGCGCCGGCTCCCGGCAGCCTCCGCGAAGACACGATCCTCGAACCGCGCCCCGTGCGGGATCTCCACGGCGCTGCCCCGACCCGCCGGGACGGGATTCGGCATGCGCGCGCGCAGCGCCTGCATCAGCGCCGACAGGTCCGGGCCTGCCGCCGGCTCCGCGCCGCCGCCCTGGTCCGGCGCCGTCCAGGCTCCCCCGGCGACCGTCGGTGCCTCCATGTCGAGGGTCGGCCCGTCGGGACTCACGGCGTCCGGCCGGTCGGCCATGCTGCGCCGGGCCTCGGTCCATTGCGCGAAGGCGGCTTCCTGGGCTCGGCGGAACCGCGCCATCGCGTCCTGCATCCGGGCGGCACGGTCGCCGGCCCCGGCCCCCGCCGCGGTCGCTGCCGCCGCGGCGTCGAAGGCAGGAGGGGCGAAGGTACGGGGATCGAAGTTCGGCATGCCGAACGCCGCAGGGTCGAGCTTCGACGGGTCGAACTTGGGGAAGCGGAACATGGGGTGATCCTTGTGCGGCGTCGTTCGGACGGCGTGTTCGCGCAAGCGGCGCGAACGGTCAGACGGTGCGGTCGGCGAGGGCCGCCTTGACGGCGGGGCTCGCCTGGAGGGCACCCAGTACCTCCACGGAGGCGATGGCGGCCCGGGCCAGTTCGGGCGTGACGTCGATGGCGATCGTGGCGAGGCCCAGGACCTGGATGTGCAGGGGCGAGCCGGCATCCCGGGCCGCCTCCAGCTCCGCGCGGGAGACGTGCAGGACCCCCAGCCGGAGCTGGCGCCGCGCCACCGATTGCCGGAGCGCCTCCTCCTGGCGGTCGAGCTGGTTGCGCACGGCCGTGCGGATGAAGTCGGCCCTGTTGGCGTAAAAACCGTCGCGGACCATCAGATCGACGCGCCCGAGATCGACGAAGCCGAGATTGACCGTGATCTTCTCGCTGTCCGGCACCTTCGGACGGAGGTCGCGACTGGCGTCGGTCATCGTGATACCTGCTCTTGGCCATCCGGTTGGATGGTCTATAGATGGAGACGCGCAAGGTCGGCGCAAGATGCAGGGCGCGCCGACGGGTATCACGGCCCTGCGATCCGGCCTGGACGGACGTGTTTCGAAGGGCGTCGCCAGGGCAGGCGGATCGGGGCGTCGCCGGATCGCCGCCACTGCCGTCATCGCCGGCGCAGCGACCCGACCCGGGGCCGTGCGACGTCGGAAAGCGCGGCGTCACGGGATGACGCCGCTTCGCCCGCAGGCACGGGCCTGCGGGCGCATGTCCGTCCCACGGATGCCGGCGCGCCGCGAGGGCGCGCGGTGCCCGGGATCGGCCTGGATGCGCCGGCTGGAGGCGATCGGGTGGCCGACGGACCCGGCCATCGTGCCGGAGCCGGATTCGACAGCTTGCGCGCGCCGAGCGGTGCGGAGGGCCTCCTTCCGAAGACCGGCCGCCTTCGTTCGGATCGCTGCGCCCGGTCCCGGCGATGACGCCGCGGCCCGGACGCGGATCCGACGATCAGCCGGCGCCGATCCCCCGGCCCTTCAGGCTCTCGCCGATCTCGTCCAGGGCCGTAGAATCGTCGATCGTCGCCGGCATCGTCCAGGGCTCGTGGTCGGCGATGCGCTTCATCGTGGCCCGCAGGATCTTGCCCGAGCGGGTCTTGGGCAGCCGCGGCACGGTGAGGGCGAGCTTGAAGGCCGCCACCGGGCCGATCTCGTCGCGCACCTTGGCGACGAGTTCCCGCTCGATCGCCTCGGTGGGCCGGTCGACGCCGGCCTTGAGCACCACGAAGCCGCAGGGCACCTCGCCCTTGAGCGCGTCGCGGATGCCGATGACCGCGCATTCGGCGACATCCGGGTGGCCCGCCAGCACCGCCTCCATGCCGCCGGTGGACAGCCTGTGGCCCGCCACGTTGATGATGTCGTCGGTCCGCCCGAGCACCGTGATGTAGCCGTCCTGATCGATCACCCCGGCATCCGAGGTGTCGTAGTAACCCGGGAAGGTGGCGAGATAGCTCGACCGCATGCGGTCGTCCGACCCCCAGAGGGTCGGCAGGCAGCCGGGCGGCAGGGGCAGCCGGATCGCGATGGTGCCCATCGTGCCGGCCGGGACGGGCTTGCCGCCCTCGTCCAGCACCTCGACCCGGTAGCCCGGCATCGGCACGCAGGTGCTGCCGTGCTTCACCGGCAGGAGGCCGAGACCCATCGGATTTCCGGCGATGGGCCAGCCGGTCTCGGTCTGCCACCAATGGTCGATCACCGGCCTGTCCAGCACGCGCTCGGCCCAGGCGACCGAGTCGGGGTCGGCGCGTTCGCCGGCCAGGAACAGGCTGCGGAAGGCGGAGAGGTCGTAGTCGGCGATCCGGGCGCCGGCGGAATCCTCCTTCTTGATCGCCCGCAGGGCCGTCGGCGCGGTGAACAGGCACGCCACCCCGTACTCGGCGACGACCCGCCAGAAGGCGCCGGCATCGGGTGTGCCCACCGGCTTGCCCTCGTACAGCACCGTCGTGCAGCCGTGGAGCAGCGGCGCGTAGACGATGTAGGAGTGGCCGACCACCCAGCCGATGTCGGAGGCGCAGAAATAGGTCTCGCCGGGCTGGACGCCGTAGAGGTTCGGCATCGACCACGCGAGGGCGACGAGGTAGCCGCCGGTGTCGCGGACCACGCCCTTCGGCTTCCCCGTCGTGCCCGAGGTGTAGAGGATGTAGAGCGGGTCGGTGGCGGCGACCGGCACGCACGCCGCCTCGGCGCCCGCCGCCCTGGCGGCCGCGACACTCTCCGCCCAGTCGTGGTCCCGCTCCGGCAGGAGGGTCGCGGCGGCCTGCGGGCGCTGCAGGATCAGGCAGGCCTCGGGCTTGTGGCGGGAGGCGGCGATGGCCGCATCGAGCAGCGGCTTGTAGGCGACCACCCGGTTCGGCTCGATGCCGCAGGAGGCGGCGAGCACCACCTTCGGCGCCGCGTCCTCGATCCGCACCGCGAGCTCGTTGGCCGCGAAGCCGCCGAACACGACCGAATGGACCGCGCCGAGCCGGGCGCAGGCCAGCATGCCGAACAGCGCCTCGGGCACCATCGGCATGTAGAGGATCACCCGGTCGCCCTTGCCGACGCCGAGCCCGGCGAGCACGCTGGCCAGCACCGCCACCTCGTCGCGCAGCGCCCGGTAGGTGATGCTGCGCTTGGTCCCGGTGACGGGCGAATCGTAGTGGATCGCCACCTGCTCCGCCCGTGCCCCCGCGGCGTGGCGGTCGACGGCGTTGTGGCAGGCGTTGAGGGACCCGTCCGGGAACCAGCGGCCGTAGGGGCCGGATTCCGGCGCGAAGGCCTGGGCGGGCGCCCGCGTCCAGTCCAGGGCTCGGGCGGCAGCGAGCCAGAACGCCTCCGGATCGCGAAGGGCCGATTCGTAGGTCTCGGGATAGCGGCCTGGAAGGCTGGCGGTCGTCATCGGCTCGGCGTTTCCTCACGGGCCGCTCTCCGGCGGTCGGAGCAGATTAGCCCATTCTCGCGCCGGGGCGAGGGCTGGCCGGGGTCCAGCCCGCGACGCCCGCGCCTGCGCCGTCCGGTCCGGCGGCGGAGCCCCACGCGGCCCGGCTACGAACCGGCGACGCGTGGAGCATGGAAAGTCGCGGGACTTGGAATGAGACGGGCTGGATAAGGTGCGGACCATGGAAAAACCGCCGCATCGGGGGCTCCCGTTGCGGCGGCTGTCAGAGTGGGTCTGCTAACGTGGCTGACGGATCCGCGGCTCAGTGCAGCGTGTCGTTGCCGGCCTGGAGCCTGTTGATCTCGTCCTTGAGGAGGAGTTTCCGTCGCTTCAGCTCGGCGATATGGAGGTCGTTCGCCGAAGGCCTGTGGATCGCTTCGTGAATCTCACGCTCGAGGGCTTCGTGCTTCCGGGCGAGCTGGTTCAGATGCGTCTGCAGCGACATGAGCCGAATCTCCTGTCATCGTTTCGACACGTCGAGATTGGCACAGGATGCCGGACCTGTCGAAGCGTTTTCTGCTGCTAAGTCTGACGAATGCTTACCGCGCCGGCTTGTCCGGGGCGGGGCCGTGCCGCATGCTCTTGGACGATGAATGCGCGGGCCATGAACGTCCCGGGCGATGAACGGTCTTCGGATCCGCAGGTGACGATGGCGGAAGAGTCGAGTGAGAGCGCGCAGTCGGACCTCCTCGGCGAGCTGGCCCGCCTGCGGGAGGAGCACCGGGACCTCGACAGCGCCATCGAGGCGCTGGAGCGCAGCGTCGCCGGGGACCAGCTCCAGATCCAGCGGCTGAAGAAGCGCAAGCTGACCCTGCGGGATCGGATCCGCCACGTCGAGGACATGGTCACGCCGGACATCATCGCCTGATGCCGGTGGACGCTTCCGGTGTCCGCCTTGCCGCGGACCCGCGCCGCCTGTAAGCGCCCTCTTTTGCCGGGATCAACGATGGTGTCGCCTCCGGTCGCGATCATCATGGGAAGCCAGTCCGACTGGGCGACCATGCGGCATGCCGCCGAGACGCTCGACGCCCTCGGCGTGCCCTACGATGCGCGGATCGTGTCGGCCCACCGCACCCCCGACCGGCTCGTGGCCTTCGCCAAGGGCGCGGTCGCGGCCGGTCTCAAGGTCGTGATCGCGGGTGCGGGCGGTGCCGCGCACCTGCCCGGCATGGCGGCTGCGATGACCCGTCTGCCGGTCTTCGGCGTGCCGGTGGAGTCGAAGGCCCTGTCCGGCCAGGACAGCCTGCTCTCCATCGTCCAGATGCCGGCCGGAATCCCGGTGGGGACCCTGGCGATCGGCCGGGCCGGGGCCATCAACGCCGCCCTGCTCGCCGTCTCGGTCCTGGCGCTGTCAGACGCGGGACTGGCGGAGCGCCTGGAGGCGTGGCGCGCGGCCCAGACCGCCTCGGTGGCCGAACGGCCGGTGACGGAAGAGAACGCGTGACGGACAGGATCCTCGGCCCCGGCTCCACCCTCGGCATCGTCGGCGGCGGGCAACTCGGGCGCATGATCGCGCTCGCTGCGGCCGATTACGGCCTCAAGGTGCACGTCTACGCCCCCGACGCGGACAGCCCCGCCTTCGACGTGGCCGCACGGACCACCTGCGCGGCCTACGACGATCCCGAGGCGCTCGCGGCCTTCGCCCGCAGCGTCGACGTCGTGACCTACGAGTTCGAGAACATCCCGCACGCCACCGCCGACATCCTGGCGCGGCACGCCCCCCTGCACCCCAACGCGCGGGCGCTGTCCACCACGCAGGATCGCCTCACCGAGAAGGAATTCGTCAACGGCCTCGGCATCCCGACCGCGCCGTTCCGGGCGGTGGACGCGCCCGACGACCTCGACCGGGCGATCGAGGTGATCGGCCTGCCGGCGGTGCTCAAGACCCGGCGCTTCGGCTATGACGGCAAGGGTCAGCGCATCCTGCGCGAGCGGGCCGAGGGTGACCGCAACGCGCTGTTCGCCGAGTTCGGCGGCGCGCCGCTGATCCTGGAGGGCTTCGTGCCGTTCGAGCGCGAGGTCTCGGTGGTGGGCGCCCGCGCCCGCGACGGCAGCTTCGCGGCCTTCGACCTGTGCGAGAACGAGCACCGCGACCACATCCTGGCGCTGACCCGGGTGCCGGCCCCCGGCCTCGCCCCTGAGACCGGCCGCGCGGCCCTCGACATCGCCCGGCGCATCGCCGACGCCCTGGACTATGTCGGCGTCCTCGCCGTGGAGATGTTCCTGGTGCGGGAGGACGGGGCGGAGCGGCTCGTCGTCAACGAGATCGCACCCCGGGTGCACAATTCCGGCCACTGGACCAGAGAGGGGGCGCTGACCTCGCAATTCGCCCAGCACGTCCGCGCCGTCTGCGGCTGGCCCCTGGGCGATGCCGCCCGCGTCGGCGGCCTGCCGGTGGAGATGCGCAACCTGATCGGTGCCCAGGCCGACGACTGGCACGCCCTGCTGGCCGAGCCCGGCGCCCATCTGCACCTCTACGGCAAGGGCGAGGCCCGTCCCGGCCGCAAGATGGGTCACGTGACGCGCCTCGGCACCTGCCCGACCGGTTCCTGAGGCTTCGAGGGCACACTCGCGCCGCCGCGTGGCGGCCGCGAGCCCGGACTCGGCGCCGGGGCCCGTCGAGCCATACCTTCGCCACATCCCGCCGCTTCCACCACGTCGTGGTCGGTTCCGAAGCCTGTCGATCGAGTCCGCCCGCATCGCCTGAGTCCCGTCGGGACCGGCGGCGGCCGGATCACGAGGCGGCGCTTCTTAAGCCGGCCTTCACCGTGATGCGCGACGGTACCCCGGATTCGGGTGTGCCCGGCGCGGCGCGCGGGCTCTTGGACTGAGAGGGGCGGGGCGGGCACGCGGCAGGCGGGCTGCGCCTCGGGGAGAGTGGGGCGATGATCGTACGCAACGGGCTGGCGCGGAAGTCGGCACTGATCGGCGCGGCCGCGCTTTCGGCCGCGGCCCTGGCGGGGTGTGAGACCGTGGGGAGCGCCGCCGGCGCGCGGCAATACGCCGTGCTGGAGACGGACACCACGGGCGCCACCAACGTGAACATCGCCTCGCTGACCGAGGTGGTTCAGCGCAACCCGAACGATGCGGCCGCCTACAACACCCGCGGGGCCGCCTATGCCCGCGCCGGCCAGTTCAACGACGCCATCGCCGACTTCACCAAGGCGATCCAGATCGATCCGAACTCGGCCTCGGCCTACAACAACCGGGCGCTCGCCAGCCGTCAGGTCGGCCGCGACGGCCCCGCGCTGCAGGACTTCACCAAGGCGATCGGCATCGATCCGAATTACGGCCCCGCTTATATCGGCCGCGCCAATGTCGAGCGCGCCCAGGGCAACCTCGACCAGGCGCTGAACGACCTCAACGTCGCGATCCGGCTGATGCCGGAATCGGCCGAGGCCTACCATGCTCGCGGCCTCGTGAAGCAGAAGCAGGGTCAGGAGACCCAGGCGATCGCCGATTTCGACGCCGCCATCGACCGCGACCCCTTCAAGTCCGCGCCCTACGCGGCCCGCGGCCAGAGCCTGATCGCCACGAACCAGTACCCGAAGGCGATCGAGGACTACAACGCGGCCCTCAACGTCAACAACAAGGACGCGACCTCCTGGGCCTACCGCGGCCTCGCCTACGAGAAGTCGGGGCAGCGCAAGGAGGCGCTGGAGAACTACCAGCGCGCCGCCGTGATCGATCCCAACAATTCCGTCGCCCGCGCCGGTCTCGGCCGCGTCCAGGGCGGTGTGGGCTCGCTGTTCAACTGATCCCGGCTCCCCGTTCGGCGCCCGCACCCTGAGAGACCCGCATCGGCGAGTCTCGAAGGCGGGCTCCAATCACGACGCTGTCCGGAAGCCTCGTCGGTGGCTTCCGCGTCGCTCCGGCGCCCCAGGACGAGGCCGCGAACGGGCGTGCCCGCCCTTCAGGCCGCCAGAAGCCCGTTCGCGTCCTGCGTGATCCGGCGCAGGTGATGGGCGGTGTCGCCGAGCTGGTACTCGATCATGGCGAGCCGCTTGAAGTGGTGGGCGCCGATGTATTCGAGCGTCATGCCGATGCCGCCGTGGAGCTGCACCGCCTCCTGGCCGACGTAGCGGCAGGCCTTGTTGATCTGCACCTTCACGGCCGAGAGGGCCGCGGCCCGGGCCGGCGCATCCGGCGCAGCGACCATCATGGCGGCGTAGAGCGCCATCGAGCGGGCCTGCTCCAGCTGGATCAGCATGTCCACCGCCCGGTGCTGCAGCGCCTGGAACGAGCCGACGCTGACGCCGAACTGCTTGCGGGTCTTGAGGTATTCCACGGTCAGTTTGTGGAGCGCGTCCATGGAGCCGACCGCCTCGGCGGCCAGCGCCGCGATCCCGTGCTCGACCACCCGCTCCAGGAGCGGCAGGCCGCCCTCGGGATCGCCGAGGGCCGCGTCGCCGGGGAGCTGCACGTCCGAGAACGACACTTCCGCGGCCCGGCCGCCATCCTGGGTCGGGTAGGCCTCGACCGCGACCCCCGCGGCGTCGGTGGGGACCAGGAACAGGCCGATGCCGTGCGCGTCGCGCCGCTCCCCGGACACGCGGGCGGAGACCACCATCAGGCCGGCCGCGTCGGCGTTGGGCACGACGCTCTTGGCGCCGCTGAGCACGAAGCCGTCGCCGGAGCGCCGGGCTGTGGTGGCCACGTCCGCGAGGTCGTAGCGGGACTGGCGCTCGGTGTGGGCCAGGGTCAGGCGCAGGGTTCCGGAGACGAGGTCCGGGACCAGGCGCGCCTTCTGCGCTGCGCTGCCGCCGAGCCGCAGGGCCGTCGAGCCCAGTACGAGGCTCGCCAGAAGCGGCTCGACCACGAGATTGCGGCCCACCGCCTCCATGACCAGCATGGTCTCGACCGGGCCGCCGCCGAGGCCGCCCTCCTCCTCGGAGAAGGGCAGGCCGGCGACGCCGAGTTCGGCGAAGGCCGCCCAGCCCTCTGCGGGGAAGCCCAGGGGCGCCTTGAGCCGCGCCTGCCGGCTCTCCAGGGACGGGTAGAGGTCGGCGGCCAGCCGCTCGACGCTGTCGCGCAGGAGCGACTGGTCCTCGTTCAGGTCGAAATCCATGGTGTCCTCAGGTCTTTCCCTCCCCCGCAGAGGGGGGAGGGAGATCCGGTTTCGATCACTGCGTCTTTGATGGTGCGTCAGCGCGGGGGGCGGCTCACAACCCCAGAATGCCCTTGGCGATGACGTTGTGCTGGATCTCGTTCGAGCCGCCGTAGATCGAGACCTTGCGGTTGTTGAAGTAGCTCGGCGCCGCCGCATCCACCCAGTCGAAGCCGCCGGGCAGGTTGTTGGCCCCGGCCCCGCGCGCGGGCGCCGCGAGGGCGAAGGGCCCGGCGAGTTCCACCAGCAGCTCGGTCGCCGCCTGCTGGAGCTGCGAGCCGCGGATCTTGAGCAGGGAGGAGGCCGGGTCCGGCTCCACCGAATCCGCCCGGCCCTGCTTGGCCGCCACCCGCATCTGGGTGATCTCCAGGGCCTTCAGCTCGACCTCGACCTCCGCCACGCGGGACCGGAAGGCGGGATCGTCCCACATCGTGCCCGGACCGGCCGGCATCTCCCGGGCGAGACGCTTGATGCGGGCGATCCGCTCCTTGGTGAGGCCGATCCGGGCGATGCCGGTGCGCTCGTTGGCGAGCAGGAATTTCGCGTAGTCCCAGCCCTTGTTCTCTTCGCCGACGAGGTTCTCGACCGGTACGCGCACGGAGTCGAAGAAGACCTCGTTGACCTCGTGCCGACCCTCCAGGGTCAGGATCGGGCGCACGGTGATGCCGGGCGTCTTCATGTCGATCAGCAGGAACGAGATGCCGCGCTGCTTCTTCGCCTCGAAATCGGTGCGGACCAGACAGAAGATCCAGTCGGCGTGCTGGCCGAGGGTCGTCCAGGTCTTCTGGCCGTCGACGACGTAGTGGTCGCCGTCGCGCACCGCCTTGGTCTTCAGCGAGGCGAGGTCGGAGCCGGCGCCGGGCTCGGAGAAACCCTGGCACCACCAATCGTCGAGGTTGGCGGCGCGCGGCAGGAAGCGCTCCTTCTGGTCCTGCCGCCCGAAGGTCGCGAGCACCGGGCCGAACATGTAGCAGTTGAACTGCTGGGGCAGCGGCACCGCCGCCTGGAACAGCTCCTCCGTGTAGATGTAGCGCTGGATCGGGGTCCAATCCCGGCCGCCCCATTCCTGCGGCCAGTGCGGCACCGCCCAGCCCTTGGCGTTGAGGATGCGCTGGCTGGTGACGTAATCCTCCTTCGAGAGGCTGCGGCCCTCCGAGACCTTCTTGCGGATCTCGGCCGGGATCTCCGTCCGGCAGAAGGTGCGGACCGCGTCGCGGAACGCGATCTCGTCGTCGGTGAAGCGCAGGTCCATCGGCTCAGCTCCTGGCGATCTCGAACAGGCCGGCGCAGCCCTGGCCGCCGGCGACGCACATGGTCACCACGGCGTAGCGCGCGCCGCGGCGGCGGCCCTCCAGCAGGGCGTGGCCCACGAGCCGCGCCCCCGACATGCCGAAGGGATGGCCGACCGCGATGGCGCCGCCGTTGACGTTGACCTTGTCCGGGTCGATCCCGAGCTTGTCGCGGCAATAGACCGACTGGGACGCGAAGGCCTCGTTCAGCTCCCACAGGTCGATGTCGGAGACCGTCAGGCCCTGCCGCTCCAGGAGCCGCGGTACCGCGAAGACCGGGCCGATGCCCATCTCCTCCGGCCCGCAGCCCGCCGAGGCGAAGCCCCGGAAGGTGCCGAGCGGTTCGAGGCCGCGCCGCGCCGCCTCGTCGGCCGACATCAGCACGCTGGCCGAGGCCCCGTCGGAGAGCTGGCTGGCATTGCCGGCCGTGATGAAGGCGCCCTCCCCGCGCACGGGCTTGAGCTTGGCGAGACCGTCGAGCGTCGTGTCCGGCCGGTTGCCCTCGTCCTTGGTGATCCGGGTCTCGACCTCCCGGGTCTCGCCGGTGGCCTTGTCGGTCACCGCCATGACGGCGCTCATCGGGACGATCTCGTCGTCGAACAGGCCGCGTTCCTGCGCCGCCGCGGTCCGGCGCTGGCTCTCCAGGGCGAACCGGTCCTGCGCCTCGCGGGAGATGCCGTAGCGCTCGGCCACGATGTCGGCGGTCTCGATCATCGGCATGTAGATCGCCGGCAGGTGCGCCTCGAGCCAGGCGTTGCGGGTCAGCTCCCGCTGGACCTTCGGCTGCACGAGGCTGATCGACTCCACGCCGCCCGCGACCGCCACCGGCACGCCGTCGAGGATGATCCGGCGCGCGGCGCTGGCGATCGCCTCCAGCCCCGAGGCGCAGAAGCGCGAGACCGTGACCCCGGCCGACTCGACAGGGATCCCCGCCACCAGGGCGGCGTGGCGGGCGACGTTGCCGCCCGTGGCGTTCTCCGGATAGCCGCAGCCGAGCACCACCTCTTCCACGGCCTCCGGTTCGAGCCGCGCCCGCTCCAGGGCGCCCCGGATGGCATGGGCCGCGAGGTCGGCGCCGCGGGTGAGGTTCAGCGCGCCCCGATGGGCCTTGCCGATGGGCGTGCGGGCGGTCGCGACGATCACCGCGTCGGTCATGATCTTTCTCCCGCTCAGGCGTTCTTCAGGCCGGCGAAGCTGCCGCCCTCGGCGGCGAGGCGCTTCAGGAGCGGCGCGGGCTCCTGGCTGTCGTCGCCGGTCTCCGCCGCGAAGCGCGACAGCGCCTCGGCGACGGTCTTCAGCCCCACCGTGTCGGCCCAGTGCATCGGGCCGCCGCGCCAGGCTGGCCAGTTGTAGCCGTTGATCCAGATCGTATCGATGTCGCCGGGCCGGGCCGCGATGCCCTCCTCCAGGATCCGCGCGCCCTCGTTGACCATCGGGTACATGAGCCGCGCGACGATCTCGTCGGGTGTGAAGCTGCGGCGGGTAACGCCGTGCTCGGCGGCGACGCGCGCGATCAGCGCCTCGACCTCCGGATCACGGGTGCCGGCCCGGGCGCCGTCGGGATAGAGGTAGAAGCCGCGTCCCGTCTTCTGGCCGAACCGGCCCTGCTCGGCCAGCGAATCGGCGACCGGCGCCCGCCCGCCGAAATCCTTGCGCGAGCGCCAGCCGATATCGAGGCCCGCGAGGTCGCCCATGGCGAAGGGACCCATCCGGAAGCCGAAACCGGTCACCGCCGCGTCGACCTCGTGGGGCAGTGCGCCCTCCAGGAGCAGGCGCTCGCCGGCGCGGCTGCGACGCTCCAGCATGCGGTTGCCGACGAAGCCGAAGCAGACCCCCACCGTCACCGGCAGCTTGTTGAGGCGCTTGCCGAGTTCGAGGGCGGTGGCGACCACGTCCGGGGCCGTCTTCTCGGCCCGGACCACCTCCACGAGGCGCATGACGTTGGCCGGGCTGAAGAAGTGCAGGCCGAGCACGTCTTGCGGACGTCCCGTCACCGCCGCGATGGAATTCACGTCGAGGTAGGAGGTGTTGGTCGCCAGGATCGCGCCGGGCCTGGCGATCGCGTCGAGCTTGGAAAAGATGTCCCGCTTGACGCCCATGTCCTCGAAGGCCGCCTCGATGACGATGTCGGCCTCCCCGGCCTGCTCCAGGCCGATCGCGCCGGTGATCCGGCCGACCCGCTCGTCGCGCTGCGCCTCGGTGATCGAGCCGCGCTTGGCCGAGCCCGCATAGAGCCCCTTCACCCGGTCGAGGCCGCGCTCCAGGGCGCCGGCCTCCGTCTCGATCACCGTCACGGGAATGCCGGCATTGGCGAAGCACATGGCGATGCCGCCGCCCATCGTGCCGGCGCCGATCACCGCCGCCGTCCGGATCGGGCGGCGGGGCGTGTCCTTCGGCAAGCCGGGCACCCGGGCCGCCTCGCGCTCGGCGAAGAACGCGTAGCGCAGGGCCTTGGAGCGCGGGTCCTCCACCAGGGCGCGGAATTCCGCCCGCTCCACCGCCACGGCGGCGTCGAAATCCTGCTCCAGGCCGGCGCGCACGGCCCGCGCCAGGGCGTGGACGTTGGTGGCGTCGGGATCGCGCTTCGTCGCTTCGGCGGCCTGCGCCTCGAATTTTTCGCGCGCTCCCGGCGTGAGCCTGTCCGACCGGTCGCGCACCCGCGGCAGCGCGCCCGAATCGGCCAGTTCCAGCGCCCGGGTCCGGGCCACCGCGACGAGGTCGCCCAGCACCACGGCGTCGACGATCCCGAGCGCCGCCGCCGTCTCGGCGGTGACCGGCTCGCCGGTGAGCATCATCGGGAAGGCCGCGTCGGGTCCGATCAGGCGCGGCAGGCGCTGCGTGCCCCCCGCTCCCGGGATGATCCCGAGCTTGATCTCCGGCAGGCCGATCCTGGCGGACGGCGCCGTGACCCGGCCGTGGCAGGCCATCGCCAATTCCAGGCCGCCGCCGAGCGCGGCCCCGTTGATCGCCGCCACCACCGGCTTCGGGCTGGCATCGAGCCGGTCCAGCACATCGGGCAGGCTCGGCGGTTGCGGCGGCTTGCCGAACTCGCTGATGTCGGCGCCGCCGACGAACACCTTGCCCTCGGCGGCCAGGACGATCCCTCGAACCGCGTCGTCCGCGATGGCGTTGTCCAAAGCGCTGTCCAGAGCGGCCCGCATCCCGGCGCCGAGCGCGTTGACCGGCGGGTTGACGAGCGTGAGCACGGCCACGCCGCCATCGACCTCCTGACGAACCACCCTGGACTCCCTGTTGTTCTGCATTGCAGAATAGTCGTCTGCAAGTTCACGGGATGTTGGTCTGGGTCGCTGCATTCGTCAAGAACGTGCCCCGGTTGCGGGCCAGAGCACCGTCACTTATTCTGCATTGCAGAAGACGGTGGCGCTGGCGGTTTGACCGTTGCCGGTGGCTCATGGCATCAAAACCGCTGCTGGCGGGAGCCGCCCGTGGTCACCGAGAGGGAGACCGCCGGCTGGGTCGCCGGAAACAGGGGGGATCGTGATGCGTGGCATCGATCGGGGTGAGCAGCCCGGGGGCTTCCTTCGGGCGACGGCACGGAGCGGACGGTGAGCGACGGTCCCGAGCAGCTGCAGGCCGGGCGCCTGCCCGAGGTCCTGCGCGGCCGGCTCGCCCTGCCGGTGATCTGCGCGCCGATGTTCATCGTCTCCGGCCCGGAACTGGTGATCGCCCAGTGCCTGTCCGGCGTGGTCGGCGCGTTCCCGGCGCTCAACGCCCGGCCTGCCGAACTGCTGGACGAATGGCTCACGCGGATCACCCGAACCCTCGCGGAGGCCCGCGCGGCCGATCCCACGCGGAAGGTCGCGCCGTTCGCGGTGAACCAGATCGTCCACGCCTCCAACAACCGCCTGGCGCAGGATGTCGAGGCCTGCGTCCGGCACCAGGTGCCGATCATCATCACCTCGCTGCGGGCTCCGGACGCGGTCATCCGTCCGGTCCACGCCTATGGCGGCGTGGTGTTCCACGACGTCACCAACGTCCGCCACGCCGAGAAGGCCCTGGAGGCGGGCGTCGACGGGCTGATCCTGGTCTGCGCCGGGGCGGGCGGGCATGCCGGCACCCTGAGCCCCTTCGCCCTCGTCGGCGAGATCCGGCGGTTCTACGACGGTCCGCTGATCCTCTCGGGGGCGATCACATCGGGCCCGGCGATCCTGGCGGCCCAGGCCATGGGCGCCGACCTCGCCTATATGGGCACCCGGTTCATCGCCACCCGGGAGGCGAACGCGGCGGCCGGCTACAAGGACATGATCGCCGGCAGCGCGGCGGCCGACATCCTCTACACGCCGTATTTCACGGGCGTGCCGGGCAATTACCTGACGCCGAGCATCCGCGCCGCCGGGCTCGATCCCGACGCGCTGCCCGTGCGCGACAAGACCGCGATGAACTTCGGCAGCGGCAGCGTGAAGGCGTGGCGGGACGTCTGGGGCGCCGGCCAGGGCGTCGGCACCATCGCGGACGCGCCGCCCACCGCCGACCTCGTCGCCCGGCTCGCCCGGGAGTATGCGGCCGCGCGGGCGCGGCTCTCCGGTTCGGCGGCGGATTACGCCGGCGGGGCCGAACCATGAGCGTCCGCATCGCCGATCCGGAGGCCGGGATCCGGCAGGTCACCATCGACCGGCCGGAGCGGCGCAACGCCCTCGACCGCGCGACCTATGCGGGCCTGACCGCCGCCCTCCAAGCGGCGGGCCGGGACGAGGCCGCCCGCGTCGTCGTGCTCACCGGTGCGGGCGGCTGCTTCACCGCGGGCAACGACCTCAAGGACTTCCAGGACGTGGAGACGGGGGGCGACAGCCCCGGCCTGATCTTCCTCAAGGCCCTGCGGGCCTGCCCTAAGCCCGTGGTGGCGGCCGTGGAGGGGCATGCGGTCGGCATCGGCACGACGCTGCTGCTGCATTGCGACCTCGCCTACGCGGGGGACGGAGCCCGGTTCCGCCTGCCCTTCACGGCGCTCGGCCTCAGTCCCGAGGGCGGGTCGAGCTACCTGTTGCCCCTGGTGGCAGGCACGAAGCGCGCGGCCGAACTGCTGATGCTCGGCGAGCCCTTCACGGCGGCGGACGCGGCCTCGGCCGGCCTCGTCAACGCCGTCGTCCCGGCGGGGGCCGCGCTCGACACCGCCATGGCCAAGGCGCGCGCGCTCGCCGCCCTGCCCCGGGCCTCGCTCGCCGCCACCAAGCGCGCCCTGGGCCGTGGCCACGAGGAGGTCGTCGCCCGCGCCCTCGCCGAGGAGGCGGAGGTCTTCCACGCGCTCCGCCGCGGTCCGGAGGCGCAGGCGGCCTTCGCCGCGTTCCTGCGCCGATGACGGCCGGGGAGACGATGGTGGTGGCCGATCCCGACGCGGGGGCGCCCGCGGCGGATGGCGCCAAGGAGGATCGTCACTTCGTCACGGCGCTCGCCCGGGGGCTGGGGGTACTCGCCTGTTTCGGCCCCGGCCGGACGAGCCTCGCCAACCACGACATCGCCGAGGCCTGCGGGTTGCCGCGCTCCACCGTATCGCGGCTCACCTACACGCTGACCAAGCTCGGCTACCTGCAGCACATGCCGGAACTCGGGCGGTACCGGCTCGGCACCGCGACGATCGCGCTCAGCTCGGCCGCTCTGGGCGGCCTCGATGTGCGCGGAATCGCCCGGCCGGTGCTCCGGGCGGTGGCGGAGGCGGCCAACGCCTCGGTGGGGCTCGGCGTGCGCGACCGGCTCAGCATGCGCTACGTCGACTGCCAGCGCGGGCCGGCCGCGATCTCGCTCAACCTCGACACCGGCTCTCGCATCTCGCTCGCCCGCAGCGCCATGGGCCGCGCCTACGTGGCGATCTGCCCCGACCGGGAGCGCGCGAGCATCTACGAGGACCTGGAGGCGCTCGACCCGGTGGCCTGGCCGGCGCTGCGCGCCGGCCTCGACCGGGCGGTGGTCGAGCATCGGGAGATCGGCTGCTGCACCGCCTTCGGCGACTGGCAGGAGACCGTCTCCGCCATCGCGGTGGGCTTCCATCCCGGCGGCGGCCTGCCGCCGATGTCGGTCAATTGTGGCGCACCCACCGTCATCACCGACGCGCGCTTCCTCATGGAAGTGGCGCGCCCGAAACTCATCGACGCCGTGCGCAGCCTCGACGGCGTGATGGGAGCCTGAGGATCGTCTGATGGATGCCCAACCCGCCGCCGCCGACCTGCCGCTCGCAGGGATCCGCGTCCTCGACCTGTCCCGGGTCCTGGCGGGACCCTGGTGCGCGCAGGTGCTCGGCGACCTCGGCGCCGACGTGATCAAGGTCGAGCACCCGGAGCGCGGCGACGACACCCGCGACTGGGGCGTTCCGACGAGTCCCGGCAACACCTCGTATTTCGACAGCGTCAACCGCAACAAGCGCTCGATCGGCGTCGACCTCGCCACGCCCGAGGGGCTGGCGATCGTCAAGGCGCTGGCCCGCGAGAGCGACGTGCTGGTGCAGAACTTCAAGACCGGCGGGGCGGAGAAGCTCGGCCTCGGCTACGCGGACCTGTCGGCGGAGAATTCCGGGCTGATCTACTGCTCCATCGCGGGCTATGCGTCGGACGGCTCCGAGGCCGGCCGGCCCGGCTACGACCTGGTCGTCCAGGGCGAATCCGGCTTGATGGCGCTCAACGGCGAGGCCGGCGGGCAGCCCCTGAAGTTCGGGGTCGCGGCGGTCGATCTGTTCACCGGGCAATACGCCGCGCAGGCCGTGCTCGCCGCCCTGTTCCAGCGGGAGCGCACCGGGCGCGGCCGGACCATCGACCTCGCCCTGTTCGATTGCGGCGTGGCGCTGACCTCC
Organism: Methylobacterium sp. P5_C11; assembly: GCF_054049775.1. Lineage (NCBI taxonomy): Bacteria > Pseudomonadati > Pseudomonadota > Alphaproteobacteria > Hyphomicrobiales > Methylobacteriaceae > Methylobacterium > Methylobacterium sp. P5_C11. Next base: position 46,138 of record NZ_JBFULS010000013.1, read on the forward strand.
TATTACGGCCTGGAGGCGCTGGCCCGCGGCATCGACCCGCCGCGCTACGGCAACGCCCATCCCTCGATCGTGCCCTACGGCGTGTTCGAGGCCGGCGACGGCCCCGTGGTGATCACGGTGGGCAACAACGGCCAGTACCGCCGCTTCTGCGAGCAGGTGCTGGAGCGGCCGGATCTCGTCGCCGATCCGCGCTTTGCCACCAACCTCGACCGGTCGAAGAACCGCGCCGCCTTCATCCCGGTGCTGGAGGCCGAACTCGCCAAGTGGACGCGCGCGCCGCTGATCGCGCGGCTGCGGGCGGCCGGCATCCCCTGCGGCGAGGTGATGGGCCTGCGCGAGGCGCTGACCTGCGATCGGGCGCGGGAGGCCGGACTCGTGATCGCGGGCGGCGGCAACGCGCACGTGATCGCCCCACCCTACCGGCTCGACGGGCGCCGGCTCCCGGTCCGGCGGATGCCGCCGGGTCTCGGGGATTCGAGCGCGGAGATCCTGGCCGAGCAGCTGGAATACCCGGACGACGCGCGCGACGCGCTGCGGGCGAAGGGCGTGGTGCGCTAGGCTCCGGAGCGGGCGCCCCGCCTCATCCGCCGCCGCGCGACTCCGCCAGCCGCGCGCGCGCATCGTCCAGCACCCGCGTCAGGGATTCGTTCCAGGCGACCCGCGGCTCCCAGCCGGTGGCGGCGTGCAGGCAGGCGGCGTCCCCCGCGGCCAGCGGAATCTCCGCAGGCCGCACCCGCTCCGGGGCCACGCGGATCTCGAACGGCACCCGAGCCCGGGCGCGCAGGTCCTCCAGCACGCTCGCGATCGTCCGCGGCTGGCCGGAGCTGATGTTGAACACGCTCCCGTCGGACAGGGACTCCGCCCGGCCGATCAGGTCGGCATAGGCGGCCGCCACGTCGGCGACGTCCAGGAAGTCGCGATAGGACGAGAGGTTGCCGACCTCCAGGCAGGGCGGCACGAGGCCGGCCTCGATCCGGGCGATCTGGCCCGCGAACGAGGCCACGACGAAGCGCTCGTCCTGACCCGGGCCGATATGGTTGAACGGCCGCAGCACGACGAGCTTCACGCCGATCCGGGGGAGCAGGTCGCGCAGCAACTGCTCGCCCACCCATTTCGACCGGGCATAGGTGTTGCGCGGCAGGGGCTCGGCCGCCTCGCTCAAGGCGTGGCCGGCGAGGAACGCGCTGCCGTAGACCTCCCCGGAACTGACGAAGAAGAGGGTGCAGCCCGGCACCGCCTCGACCGCCGCCACGAGGTTCATCAGGCCGTTGACGTTCACCCGCCAGGTCTGACCGGGGCCGCTCGCGGAATCGGCCACCGAGGCGAGGCCCGCCAGATGCAGGATCGCGGTGGGCCGGAACCGTGCCACGAAGGCGCCGAGCGCGGCCTCGTCGAGGAGGTCGATCGCCGCATAGGTGACGCCCGCCGGGAGGCGGGGCGCCCGGCCCCGGCCGATCCCGGCCACGCGATGGCCCGCGCCCGCCAGCAACGGCAGGACGTGACCGCCGACGAAGCCGGCCGCCCCGGTGACGAGGATGCGCCGCGCGTCCGGGCCGCCGGAACCGAGGGGTGCGGGCGCGCTCATGGCCTGAGCCGGGAGACGGCTCGGCACCTAGCCCGGTTTCCGGGTGCCCCAGCGCACGCCCATGCTGCCCTGCGCGGTCCCCGGCGCGCCGCCGGCATCGGCTCCGATCGCCGGGCCGGAGGCGGTCTTCGGCCGGTGCTGCGAGCCGGCCGCCATGGGCGCGGCCGCCAACATGTCGGGCACCTCGGACAGCTGTTCCTCGTCGCGGTCGGTGGAGAACTGCCCCGCCTTGCGGAACGTCCAGAGATAGCCCGGCACCACCGCTTCGGCGGCGGTCGGCGTGATCCCGATCCCCTGGAAGGTCCGGCCCTCGGCCTTGGCGGCCTCCGAGACGACGTTGTCGTTCTGGAGCAGGATCACTTGGTCGCGGGTCAGCTTGAGCGTGTCCGGCAGCAGACCGAAGGTCAGGGTGTCGGCGATCTCCAGCATCCGGGCCTGGAGCTTGGCTGCCGGCAGGGGCAGGTCCACGATCGCGCGCCTGCGCCGGATCGTCTTGAGCATGTAGCGCACGAAGTGCTCCAGCGTGCCTACTTCCGGGCCGCCGAGTTCGTAGACCTTGCCCGCCGCCAAGCTGCCGTCGACCGCGCGGGCGATCGCCTCGGCGACGTCGCCCACGAAGGCCGGCTGGAAGCGTGACTGTCCCCCCGCCAGCGGCAGGACCGGCAGTGCCCGGGCGAGGCTGGCGAAGCGGTTGAAGAACCCGTCGCCGGGTCCGAAGATCAGCGAGGGCCGGAACACCACCGCCTCCGGGCAGGCGGCGAAGACCCGCGCCTCGCCTTCCGCCTTGGTGCGTGCGTAGAGCGACGGCGAGGCCGGATCGGCGCCGATCGCCGAGACGTGGATCATCCGGGCGCCCTGGCGCGCCGCGGCCCGGGCAATGGCGTCTGCTCCGTCGACCTGCAGCCGCGCGAAGCTCTGGGAGCCGGTTTCCTGAAGGATGCCGACGAGGTTGATCAGCACGTCGGACCGGTCGGCGGCCCGGGCCACCGAATCCGGGTAGCGCAGGTTCGCCTGGACGGCCACGATCTGATTGACCGTCCCCAGCGGCTGCAGGAACAGGGCGAGGTCGGGCCGGCGCACCGCCACGCGGATCCGGTAGCCGCGCTTCGCCAGCGCCCGCACCACGTGCCGGCCCAGAAATCCCGAGCCCCCGTAGATCGTCACGAGCTGGTCCTGCGGCCGCAGGAGCCCCGGCGCAGCGACGGAGGTGGGGCTCGTGTCCGGACTCGTGTGCGCCGTCGCGGGCGCGGTCGTGTTCTCTTGGCCGCTCATCGCCGTTGTCTCGGGCTCCTCGCGCGCCTCCGGGCGCCGTCAGGCCGCCTACTTAGCCTAACTTCGCCGCGTTGGGACCCGTCGTTTCGACCGTGGCGGCATTCCGGTGACAACGGACGACGGTCGCCCGGCGCCGAGCGGGAACGGGTGCGGCCGCCGTGCATTCTCCCCCACCAAACGACCCTGCCGAATCGCGCGGATGGGACGCGCCGGGGACTTCGATGATTGTAGGGATGCTCGTTTCCGCGGCGATCGCGGCGTTCGGCTTGCTGGTGGCGCTCGGCGTCGTCGGTCATCCGATCGATTCGCAGCTCGTGAGCACTTACGGCTGGAGCATCCTGATCATCGGCGTCGCGCTGTTCGTGCTGTTCGCCTGGGCGCGGTACGGCCGGACCCGCACGGGTCGGTCCGCCTGACCCGTGCCGTCAGGCGACCTTGATCCGGCGGCGCATCTCCCGCGCCACGGCGGGCCGGCCGCTCGGCCGACCCGTCACCGCGCGGGGTGCTCCGACCGTCAGGCTCTGGCGCTCGCGGGCGATGAACGCCGTCGGCATCTCGGCCTGCATGTCCGCCTCCATGTCGCGGAGCGCGGTGTCGGAATGGGCCGGGTGCAGGTGGATGATCGCCAGCGCCTTCACGCCCGCCGTCCGGGCCAGCTCGACGCCCTTCTGCCAGGTCGAGTGCCCCCAGCCCCGGCAGGTGGGATACTCGCCGTCGGTGAACATGCCGTCGTAGACCATCAGGTCGGCCTCGGCGACGAAGGCGGCGAGGTCCGGGGCCGGCCAGGGATCGCTGTGCTCGATGTCGCTGATCAGGCACAGGCGCCGGCCGGCGTGTTCGAATCGATAGCCGACCGAGCCCTGCGGATGATTCAGCCCGATCGTGTCGACCCGCGTCCCGTCGGGGAAGGTCAGGGTCTGCCCCGCCTCGAAGCCGTGATGGTGGAAGGTGCAGCACAGCTTGTCGAGGGTAACCGGGAAGAGCGGCGGCGCGAACAGGCGGTCGAGGGTCGGACCGGCCGATTCGCCGCCGAGGTTGCCGCAATAGGTGTTGATCACCCGGTCGCAGTCGAGGACAGCCGGCTTGAAGAAGGGAAGCCCCGCGGTGTGGTCGAGATGCAGGTGGCTGAACAGGAGGTCGACTTCCCGCGGCAGATCCGTCCGGTGTCCCTGCCCGAGGTTGTAGATGCCCGAGCCCGCGTCGACGATGAACATCCGCTGTCCGCACCGCACCTCGATGCAGGGCGTGCTGCCGCCGAACTCGGCGTATTGCGGGCCGCTGACGGGCGTCGAGCCGCGGACGCCCCAGAAGCGGAGGACGAGGTCTTGGTCGGCCGCCGCGAGGGTCGGCTCGGAACTCTTCGACATGGCGATCACGAATCCGCGGACAGTCGGTCCCGATCGGTTATGATCGAAACCCCGTCGCCGTTCCGGGAAGGTAGCTTTGAATACGGCAGGCCGACGGAGCAGGTGTACCGCCGATCCCCTGCCGTACCATGAATTGGTGTGCCGCAGGCCGTCGTGATGTGCGGCTGCGCACACGCATGGGCCGATGCGCCTGGCCTCCGCATGCCTAGAGCCGCTCGACCGACGCCAGGAGACCGGGGGTCGAGCCCCCCGGAATCGGGCGGCCGGGATGCGATCCGGCGAAACCGGCGGTGAGCCAGGATGGCAGGGCGTCGCCGTAGCGCGTGGCCAAGGGGGCGGTCAGCGCCCCGAACCGGTCCGGGGCGCGCTCGTAGACCGGGACGAATCCCGCCATCTGCCGGAGCGACAGGCCCGAATCGGGGGCGCCCCAGGACGCCCAGACGGTCTCGGGCACCGGCCGATGGGCGCGATGGCCCGGCACGACGACGACCTCCTGGCCCGCGAAGGCCAGGGCTTCCGGACGGCTGATGTCGCCGACCGCGCCGCCCCGGGCCGTGTAGGCCGCCCAGAAGACGTTCTGGCCGCCGTCGGAATAGGTGGTGCGGACGGCGGGTTCGCCCGCCTCGGCCAGCTCCGTCATCCGCGCCTCCTCGACGGCCCGGCGGGTGGCCACGGCGGCCTCGATGGCGGGATCCCGCGCGGGCGCGAAGGCGTAGCGGCCGCCGGCCACCGAGACCTGCAGCTCCTCCCGACTCGCTTCGAACCGGTCCGAGCCGGCCTTGAGTTCGCGCCAGAACGCGATGTTCGGGTCGGTCCGGTGCCGGGCCATGTTCTCGGCGGTCATCCGGAACGGGTAGGACTGGAACTGGAAGGCCGCCTGGCCGCCGTTCAGCGCGTCCCGCGCGAGGGCGTAGATCTCGCCGACCGTACCGTTGGTCATGGCGAAGCAGCCCATGGACGAGCAGATCCCGTGCACCATCACGGCCGAGCCGGTGCCGCCATGGGCTCGGTCATAGGCGTTGGGGTAGCCCACGTCGAAGGACAGGTAATAGTGCGAGTTCGGGTTCATCTGGCGCCGGGGCACCGTGTAGAACCCCTCCGGCGTCTGCCGGTCGCCGCTCTTGCGCTTGGGGCCGAGCTGGCCGGACCAGCGGCAGATCGGGAAGGTCTTGATGAAGACGTAGCCGGACCGGCCCTTCTTCCAGACCTCGATCTCCGATTCCTTCTTGTAGGCCCGGAACAGGACGGGCGAGGCGGCCGTCACACCCTTCTGCGCCATCAGCGCGAGGGTTTCGGCCGGGATCGGCGCCTCGGCCTTGCCGGCCTGCGCGGCGGCGGGGCCGGCGAGGGCGAGCACGGCGAGGCCGGCGGCGAGGGCTATCGTAGTCGGTCGAGGCATGAACCGTCCGCGCTGGATCGGCCGGGATGGCTGCCGGACGGGCGCGGCTCCCCGCCCTGACGGATTATTGCGGCGGCCGTGAGGCTGCACCCTCTCCTGCGGATCACGGCCTCCCACGGTCGCCCCGGGTCAGACCGCCGGGGCGGGCTCCCGCTCGGCGGCCGCCGGCACGGGCGTCACCACCGCGCTGTTCTCCACCGCGATCACCGCGTCGAACGGCTCGACGCCCTCCGGAAGGGCCGCCTCGGGAAGACAGACGATCAGGCCGCGCCCGGTCCGCGCCTGCCGCAACTGGGCGAGGCGCGCGCGCGCGCCCTCGGCCTTCCGCTCGTCCACCGTCACCGCCACCACGAGGATGTCGGGCTCGCGGGCGAGGCACCGGCTCAGCTCGATCGCGACCCGTTCGCGGGCGCTGATCGCGCCGTCCGCCAGGGCGCCGGTGCCGGGCTGCGCCTCGACCGCGGAGTCCAGGCCGAGGCCGTAAACCGAGGCTTCGAGCCCCTCGTCGGCCAGGACCCGGCGCACCAGTTCCCGCACCCGCGGCTCGGCATTCGCCTCGCTGAGGCTGATCCGGCCGAACAGGAGGTTCTCCTCCAGGCTCGCCGCCGGATTGACCCGGGACGGATCGTGAAACACCACCGCGCCGGCGAGGTGCGGCGGCAGCATCCGCGCGAAGGAGCGGCGCGCCTGGACGAGGCGCTCCTCGAACGCCGCGTCGATCAGGCCGAAGCGATGGCGGGTCTCGCTGTAGCGCAGCGCCAGCCCGATCAGGCGCGTGCGGTCGCGCTGCCCCGCGGCTCCCCGGCGCAGGCTCGCCGCGCCGGGGAGCCGCGCCACGAGATCCTCGAAATAGCCGCGCTCGGAGGCCTGGAACAGGGAGTAGGCGTCGAACAGCGGATGGTCGTTGGGCAGGTCGGCGAAGATCTCGACCGTGCTGCGGGCCACCGACAGGCCGATCTCCGTGAGCGGGCGCACGAGCCCCTCGGCCTCCAGGACCGCCCGCAGGTAGGGGTGGCGTGCGAAGCGCAGGGGCGCGAAGGCGCCGCCCACCGGCTCCCCGAACAGGATGTTCTCACCGATGCTCGCCTGATTGTTGTAGCGGTCGGGATCGAACGGCTCGACGAGGCGCTCGGCCCCCTTGGCGGCCAGCGCCACCCGCATGGTCCGCCGGGCGTCGACGATCGCCGCGGCGAGCCGCGGCTGGGTGGCCGGATCGAGCCGTCCGGTCAGCCCGCGGGCGTACACGAAGCCATCGAGCCCGGTGAGCCGGCTGATGCCGATCAGCGCGATATCGTCGGGGGCGCTCGCCGGGTCGGTGCCGTAGAGCAGGTTCTGCCGGAGCGACCCCTCCATCAGGATCGCCTCCCCCGCCGCGAAGGCGATGTGCCGGGCGCGCTCCGCGGGGTCGAAGTCGCGCAGGTCCGAGCCCGCATAGGTGACGGCTCCGGCGGTGGGCTCGACCTGTCCGGCCAGCACCGCCGCCAGCGCCCGGGCGCCGCTGCCGCGGCTGCCGGTGATCGCCACGTGGCTCGGCATCGGCATCGCGACATCCACGCCGGTCAGGCGCTCGCCCGTGGCCGGGTCGAAGGCGCCGACCCCCTGGGTCGCCAGGATCCCGGAGCGGGGCAGCGGCTGCACGCCCGCCCCCGTCCGGTCGGCCCGCACCCGCCGGCCCTCGAGGGCCGCGGCGAGGCGGGCGAGGTCGCGCAGGCGCGGACGGACCGCCTTGCGGACCATCCAGAGCCGTGCGCAGACGGCGGCGAGCCAGCCGGCGAGGCCGAAGGCGCCCACGGCCGCCAGGAGGGCGGCCGGATCCACCGGCGCGGCGGGGGGCTGCCCCGGCCCCGAGCGCCAGAGCGCCGTGCCGGCGGCGATCGCCGGCAGGATGACGGCCAGCGCCAAGGCGGGCGCCCGGGCATAGGCCAGCCGTGCCTCGGCCCGCCCGACATTGGTGCGCATCGCGGCGACGCGGGCGGCGATGCGGCGGCGCTCGATGGCCGCCGCCCCGTGGTTGCGCACCGCCGGCAGCCGCCGCACGAGGTCGTTCAGGTTGGCCTCCGCCCGGGCACTGGAACGCAGCCGCAGCTCCTGGCGGTCGCGCGCCCGTTCGAGCACCAGTCCGTAGGCCAGCCCGATCGCCGCGAGGCCGACCACCGCGGCCGGGACGAGCCGGGGCGCGGCCAGCGCGGCGAAACCCAGGGCCAGGATCAGGGCTCCGAGCGTCATGGCCGGCAGGACGATGCCGGCGGCGAGCAGGCGATCGGCCCGCGCCAGCACCTCGCCCACGATCCGAGCCAGGCTGCGCGCCTCGTCGCGGGCTCCGGCCGGCGCGTCGAGGATCGCCCGCAGCACGCCCTCGCGAACGGCGTCGGCAGCCTGGTTCTGCGCCTTGAAGCACAGGCGCGCCACGCACCAGCCGACACCCGCCAGGGCCACGGCGCAGACGGCGATGCACAGGAAGGCCGTGAGTTCGAGCTGTGCGGGAGGCATCGGGAAGCCGGATGCCAGCACCAGCTCGCGGCCCGGGAGCGTCGCCGCCACGCGGAGGAAGGGCAGCGCCGGCGCCTCGTCCTGTGGCAGCACCGCGATGAGGTCGCGCAGGCACAGGAGCGCGAGCGCGCAGAGCGGCGCACCGATCCCGACCGCGAGGGCCGCCGCGGCGGCATGCAGAGGCCGCGCGGCACGCCACGTCAGGACGAGAGGGTCGGATTCCATGCGTGTCCGGTCGGGATCGGGCGTCTGAGCCCCGCCCGGGGGCATAGGCGTTCACGACGGTCACGGGAAGTGTCGCACGCGCGTGGACGCCCTGCCGCGGGCCGCTGCGACACGTCGGACCGCATGTTTCTGCCGTCGGCCCTGGTTTGGAAGCGCTCCAGTGTTACAACCGTCAGGCAGGGCGCGGCCGAGGCTCCGACCGGCGAGGGGCTCTGACCCGCGCGGCCTGGCCGCCGCGGATATCCGGGCCGTATCGCGCCGGGCCGGCGCGCCGACGGATCTCGGCCGGTACCAGAGGGTGAGGCGACGCGTGCGGCGAGGGGTTGAGAAGACCGAGCGCGATGTCCCCGCCGGCTCCCGGCCCGGGTCCGCCTGATGGCGCAGCTGTTCACCCCCGGGGCCGACGCGCTCTACCGCCTCGCCCTGATGACCGGGGTGGCCTGCCTCGTCGGGCTTCCCGTCCTGGCGGCCGGGATCGTGCGCTCGAACTACGTCACCGGTGTCGGGGTCGCGCCGGCCCAGCCGCTGCCGTTCAGCCACAAGCACCATTCCGGCGAACTCGGCATCCAGTGCCGCTACTGCCACACGACGGTCGACCGGGAGGCCACCGCCGGCATCCCGCCGACGCAGACCTGCATGACCTGCCACTCGCAGATCTGGACCGGTTCCGACATGCTGAAGCCGGTGCGCGACAGCTACGCGCATGACAAGCCGCTGGAATGGGTGCGGCTGAACAAGCTGCCGCAATACGTCTACTACAACCACTCCGTCCACGTGACGAAGGGGATCGGCTGCTCGACCTGCCACGGCGACGTCACGGCGATGCAGATGACCTACCGAGCCAACGCTTTCGAGATGCGGTTCTGCCTCGATTGCCACCGGGCGCCGGAGAAGTATGTCCGCCCGCCGGATCAGGTCTGGAACATGACCTGGACGCCGCCGGCCGACCAGGCGACGCTGGGTCCCAAACTCGTGGCCCAGTACCATATCCGCGGCGGGGCGCGGCTGACCGAATGCGGGATCTGCCACCGATGACCGGCGCTCCCGACATCGCGGCCCTGCGCGAGAGACTCGCCGGCGGCGACGGGCCGCGCTTCTGGCGCAGCCTCGACGCCGTGGCCGACAGTCCCGAGTTCCGCGCCTATCTGGCGGCCGAGTTCCCGTCGGCGTCGCGGCTCGCCGCCGCCCCGGAGCGGCGCGGGTTCCTGAAGCTGATGGCCGCCTCCTTCGCGCTCGGCGGCCTCACCGCCTGCGGCGCGGGCGGAGGACGCGGCTACGAGGTGCCCTACGTCAACCAGCCCGAGCGGATCGTGCCGGGCACGGAGCTGTCCTACGCCTCCTCGGCGGTATTCGACGGGTTCGGCAACGGCATCCAGGTCACCACGCGCAACGGCCGGCCGCTGAAGATCGAGGGTAATCCCGAGCACCCCTGGAGCCTCGGCGGCACCGACGTGCTGGCCCAGGCCTCGGTGCTCGGGCTCTACGACCCGTTCCGCTCCCAGGCGGTGCAGCATCTCGGTCGCCCGACGTCGTGGGCGGCGTTCCGGGCGGACCTTCTCGGGCATCTGGCGGATTGGCGCCGGACCGGGGGCGCGGGCGTCGCCCTCCTCACCGGACCGGTGACGTCGCCCACCGTTGCGGCACAGATCGCGCGGCTGCGGGCCGCCTACCCTGCGCTGCGCTGGTATGTCGGCGCCGCGGCCGGCCGCGACGGGATCTACGAGGGCGCCCGCCGGGCCTATGGGATGCCGCTCGAGAGCCGTCCCGATTTCGGCCGTGCCCGCACCATCGTGGCGCTCGACGGCGACTTCCTCGACCCCGGGCCCGGCCAGGTCGGCCTGTCCCGGCGCTGGAGCGAGGCCCGGCGCGCGGCCTATGCCGAGGGTCGCCTCCTCACGCTGCACGCGGCGGCCCCGACCCCGACGCTGACCAGCGCCAAGGCGGATCACAGCGCTGTCGTGCCGGCCGGCCGCCTCGAGACCGTCGCCCGGGACCTCCTCGCCCTGGCGGCGGGCGGCGCGGCCCCGGCGGGCGACGATCCCGTCTCGCGCTGGACGCGGACGGCGGGCGCGGCGCTCACGGAGGCGCGGGGCGGCGGCATCGTCACCGCCGGCCTGACCGCGAGCCCCGACCTGCACGCGCTGGTGCACCGGCTGAACGGGGCGCTCGGCAATACCGGCACGACCGTCCGTCACACCGCGCCCGCGGCGGAGACGGGCGCCGGGACGCTGGCGGAACTCGCGGAGGCCATGGAGCGCGGCGCCGTCGAGGCGCTCGTCATGCTCGGTGCCAACCCGGTCTACGAGGCGCCCGGCGCCCTCGACTTCGCGGCCCGGATGGCCCGTGTGCCGCTGAAGATCCATGCCGGGCTCTACTACGACGAGACCGGCGCCCATGCCGATTGGCACCTGCCGGCCGCCCACCCGCTGGAATCCTGGGGCGACGTCCGGTCCCTCGACGGGACCGTGGGGCTGATCCAGCCGACGGTCGCGCCCCTATACAACGGCCGGACCCTGCCGGAGATGCTCGCCTTCCTGGCCGACGGCACGGGCGGGGAGAGCGGCCAGGACGGCCTCGGCCTCCTCAAGGCCCGCTGGCGGGACGCGGGCGAGGCGGATGCGGCCTTCGAGGCCCGCTTCTCCGACGCCCTTCGCCGGGGCTTCTGGGCGGACAGCGCGCATCCGGCCGTCACCGCCGCGCTGACGCAGCAGGCCGTGTCGGCCGTTGGACCGGATTCCGACGGGATCGAGGTGCTGTTCCGCCCCGACCCCACCGTCTGGGACGGCACCCATGCCGATCTCGCCTGGCTGCAGGAACTCCCGAAGCCCCTGACCAAGGTGGTCTGGGAGAACGTGGTCGCGCTCGGGCCGCGGCTCGCGGAGCGCGAGGGCATCGCCACGGGCGACATGCTGCGGATCGAGGCGGGCGGCCGCGGGATCGAGGGGCCGGCCTGGATCCTGCCCGGCCAGGCGGACGACACCGTGACCCTCTCCCTCGGCTACGGCCGCGCCGTGCCGGACCACCTCGCCCGCGGCCTCGGCTACGACGCCGCTCCGCTGCGGCCGCCGGGTTCCCCCTGGCGGCTCACCGGCGCCCGGCTGACGCGGACCGGCCAGCGGTGCATGCCGGTCACGACGCAGCATCTCGGCACCATGGAGGGGCAGGATCTCGTGCGCGTGCAGGCGCTCGGCGCCGCGCCCGTGGGCGACCCGAAGGGCGCGCCGGCGCCCGCCTCGTTCTACCCGCCCCCGGAGAGCCAGGATCGCTGGGTCGCCGCCCAATGGGGCATGGCGATCGACCTCGACGCCTGCACGGGCTGCAATGCCTGCGTCACCGCCTGCCAAGCGGAGAACAACATCCCGGTGGTCGGGCGCGAGGAGGTCGAACGCGGCCGCTGGATGGGCTGGCTGCGGGTCGACCGCTACTATGCGGGCGAGCTCGACGCGCCGGCCACGCATTTCCAGCCGGTGCCCTGCATGCATTGCGAGCAGGCGCCCTGCGAACTCGGCTGCCCCGTGGAGGCGACACTGCACGACAGCGAGGGCCTGAACCTGCAGGTCTACAACCGCTGCGTCGGGACCCGGACCTGCCAGAGCTACTGCCCCTACAAGGTCCGCCGCTTCAACTACCTCGACTATACCGGCGGCATGACCCCCGTTGAGCAGCAGCAGCGCAACCCCGAGGTCACCGTCCGCGCCCGCGGCGTCATGGAGAAGTGCACCTACTGCATCCAGCGCATCACGGCGGCCCGGATCACCTCGGCCAAGGATGCCCACGCGCCGATTCCCGACGGCGCCGTGGAGACCGCCTGCCAGGGCGCCTGCCCGACCCGGGCGATCACCTTCGGCAACGTCGCCGACCCGGACAGCCGGGTTTCCGCCGCCCGCCGGGATCCGCGGGAATACGCGCTCCTCGGTCACCTGAACACGCGGCCGCGCACCACCTACCTCGCCGGGCTCGCGCCCGCCGCGGACCCGAACGGACGGGAGGGCTGAGCATGTCCGGCGCCCTCTCCGGCGGCCCGCAGCCCGGTCCCCTGATCCGGCCCGACGAGACCCTTCAGGGGATCGGCGGCGCGGTCGCGGCGATCCCGCTGACGCATCCGGGCAACCGGCGCTGGTGGATCGCCTTCGCGGCGGCGGGGGCGCTGCTCGGCCTGTTCGTCCTCACCCTCGTCTACCTGCTCTACGCCGGCCCCGGGATCTGGGGGAACAACAACGCCGTCGTCTGGGCGCTCGACATCGCGAGCTACGACTGGTGGATCGGGGTCGCGTCGGGCAGCCTCCTGGTCTCGGCGATCCTCCTCCTCCTCGGGGCCGAGTGGCGCGGCGCGGTAAACCGCATCGCCGAGACCCTGGCGCTGCTCGCCACCGCGGCGGCCGGGCTCTACCCGATCATCCATCTCGGGCGGCCGTGGTTCTTCTTCTGGAACCTGCCCTACCCCAACACCTACGGTCTCTGGCCGCAGTTCCGCTCGCCGCTGCTCTGGGACGCGATCGACATCGTGTCCTTCCTGGTGGTCTGCGTGAGCCTCTGGTTCATCGGCCTGCTGCCGGACCTCGCCACCCTGCGCGACCGCGCCTTCGCGGAGGCCATGCACCAGCGTGACGTGAAGGCCCCGACGCGCCGGATCGCCCTGCTGCGTGCCCAGGTCTACGGCATCGTCGCCTCGGGCTGGCGCGGCTCGGCGGCCCATTGGCAGATCTGGGTGCAGGCCTACCGCACCGTGGCCCTGCTCGGCGTGCTCCTGGTGGTCTCGGTGCAGACCGGCGCCTCGGTCATGCTGGCGGGCTCGCTGATGCCCGGCTGGCACAGCACACTCCTGCCGGTGAGTTTTCTGGTGAACGCGGTCTCGTCGGGCGTCGGCGTCACGGCGGTGATCGTGATGCTGATCCGCCTCGTCTACGGCCTCGACGCCCTGGTGACGGCCCGCCATCTCGACGTGCTCGGACGGCTGCTGCTCTGCCTCGGCTGCGCGAGCGCCTATTGCTACGCGGCGGAGGCGTTCGACACATTCCTCAACGGCGATGCGCAAGCCCGCGTGGTCCTCGTCCGGCGCCTGACCGGCGACCACGCCCTCGTCTCGTGGACGGCGATCCTCTGCCTCGTCCTGCCGGCGCAGATCCTGTGGTCGGCGCGCGCCCGCACGGCGCCGCTGGCCATCGCGGCGGTGGGCCTGCTCGTGGCCGTCGGCGCCTATGCCGACCACGTCGCGGTGCTGGTCGTCACCCTGACCCAGGATTTCCTGCCGTCCGCGAAGTTGCCCTACACGACCGACCTCTGGGGCATCGCCACCTTCGCGGGCTCCCTCGGCCTGTTCCTGACCCTGCTGCTCCTGTTCCTGCGCTACCTGCCGGCCATTTCGATCGTCGAGAGCCGCCGCCTCGCCTTGGCGGTGTCGACGGCCGCGCAGGCGGCGTCCCGCGAGGCCTCGTCCCAAGCCGCCGCCCGTCCCGAGGAGGACCCGGTCTCCGCGCCCCTGTGGGGCGTGTCGGCGACCTTCGCGAGCCAGGGCGACCTCGCCGCCGCCCTCCAGGCGGTCTCGGGACTCAGCCCGGATCAGGTCCGTCTGGACGGGCACGGCCCTGTGCCGATGCCCCGCACCCTGCGGCCCCTGGGCCTGGAGGGGCGCTCGATCCTGCCCTACGCTCTCGCCGGCGCCCTCCTCGGCGGCATCGGCTTCTTCGCGATGTGCGTCTACGCCACGGCCTACGACTACGTGTTCCTGATCGGCGGCCGGCCGCGTCTGTCCTGGCCCTCCTTCGTGGTGCCGAGCGTCTCCTTCGCGATGATGGCGGGCTGCGTGGCGATCCACCTCGCGCTCCTGCTGCTCAACCGCCTGCCTCGTCTGAACCACCCGGCCTTCAACATCCCGGGCTTCCTGCGGGCCTCGGAGGACCGGTTCTTCCTGTCCGCGGAGGCGCGCAGCGCCCGGTTCGACCCGGATCGGATCGAGCGGCGGCTCGCGTCGCTGCCGGCCGAGGCCGGCCGTCCGCTCGAGATCCGGCGGATCCCGCGATGAGGATCGCCGTGCCCCTCGTCCTCCTCGCCCTGGCGCCCCTGGCGGCCTGCGGCGAGGCCGACATGGCCGACCAGGCCCGGGCGAAGACCTGGGACAAGAACCCGTTCTTTCCCCGCGAGATCACCATGCGCCAGCCGGTGGCCGGCACCGTGCCGCGGATCGATCCGGGTCGTCCGGTGCCGCAGCCGCAGACGATCACCCGGGATCTGCTCGACCGGGGCCGGGACCGCTACGCGGTGTTCTGCACCCCCTGCCACGGCCAGGACGGACGCGGCGCCGGGATGATCGTGGCGCGGGGCTTCCCGGCTGCCGGGACCCTCACGGCCGGACCCGTGCGCGGGGCATCGGCGGCCGACCTCTACGACGCGATCTCGAACGGCCGGCGGGCGATGTTCGGCATGGCGCAGATGATCCCCTCCGCCGACCGCTGGGCGATCGTCGCCTATGTCCGCGCCCTCCAGCTCAGTCAGGATGCGCTCGTGGCGCGCCTGCCCGCGGAGGATCGCGCCCGCCTGGAGGCGACGCCGTGAGCCGCCCCGCCCTCCTCGGCCTCGCGGGCCTCGGCCTGCTGGCCTTCTGCCTGATCGCGGGCGGCTGGCGCGGCGCGGCGGCCTCCTATCTGGCGGCCTGGCTGGTCCTGCTCGCCCTGCCCGTGGGCGCCCTGCCGGTGACCGTGGTGGCCGAGCGGTTCGGCAAGCGCGTGCGCGAGCGCGGCGGCATCGAGATGCTGGCGGCCCTGCGCCGGCTGATGGCGCTGATGCCGGTCGCGGCCCTGCTGTCGCTGCCGCTGCTGGCCAGCGCGCCCCTGCTCTATCCCTGGGTCGGCGCCCCGGCGCGGACGCCGTTGGCCGCCCTGTGGTTCACGATGCCGTTCTTCGTGGTCCGGGTGATCGCCTATCTCGCCGCCTGGACGTGGCTCGCGGTCCGCTTCGCCCGCCCCTTCGACGCGCCCGGCGAGGGCCGGACCGTGCCTGCGGTGGGGCTGCACGCGGTGGTCGGCACGCTGTTCGTCACCGACGTGGTCGCATCCCTGGACCCGCGGCTCGATTCCACCCTGCTCGGCCTCCTGGTGATGACGGCCTGGAGCGGCCTCGCCTTCGCGGCGGCGATCCTGCTCGCCTGGGAGGAGCCGGAGCCCGTCGGTCGCGGCCGTACCGCGCCGGGGCGGGGCCGGCTGGTACCCCTCGTCGTCCTGCTCGGGCTCTGGGCCTACCTGCACTTCGTGCAGTTCCTGATCGTCTGGTCGGCCAACCTGCCCACCGAAGTGACGTGGTATCTCGCCCGGGGCGGCTGGGTCGGGCGGGCGCTGGCGATCGTCGCCGGCGCGGTCGTGGTCCTGGCCGGGCTCGCGACCCTCCGTCCGGGGCGCCCGACCACCCGGATTCTGGCCGGCGCGGCCCTCGCCGTCCACGCCGTGGAGATGTTCTGGCTGATCACCCCGGCGGTGCGCGACCGCTTCGTCATCCGGCCGAGCGACGTGCTTGCTGCCTGCGCCGTGGCCTGCCTCGCCGCCGGGCTCCGGTTGGCGCTGCGGCCGCGCGGGGATCGGACGCCATCCGGACCCCGCCGTGCCGGGAGGCCGGCATGAGCGCCGGCGGTCCCTCCGGACTGATCCCCGCGATCCTGGCGGGACTGACGCTGCGTGGCAGCGGCTTCCTGAGCGGACGCCCCCCGCGCCCCGCCGCCAACACCCCCCGCGATCCCGACGATCCCGGGCACGAGACGCGCGACGTCAACGTCCGCAACACCGCGCTGGTCATGGCAACCCTCGCGCTCGCGGCCGTGGCTGTCGTCGGGACCATGGTGTGGATGATGAGCACCTTCGCGGCGCGTCAGCGCCGAGCCCTGCCGGCGTTGACGCCGCAGCAGACGACGCGCCTCAAGCCACCCCCCCCGAACCTCCAGGCCGACCCCTATGCGGATCTCGACCGCCAGCGGGCGGAGGCCGAGGCGCATCTCTCCGGCTACGGCTACCGGGACGAGGCCCGCACCCGCGCCCGCATCCCGATCGGGCGTGCGATGGATCTGATCGTCGGCCGCTCCCTCGACGCGGCGGAGCCTGGAGACCGATGACGCCAGGCCACGATTCCCTCCAGCTCTGGCCCGCCGCCGTCTCGGCCACCGCGAGCGAGACGGATGTCCTCATCCTGGCGTTCACGGTGCTGACGCTGCTGCTCACCGTCCCGGTCTTCGTGGCGATCACCTACTTCGCCGTGCGCTACCGGGAGGGCTCGGAGGCCGACCGGAGCCCTTCCGGCATCCGCTCCAACCTCATCGAGATCAGCTGGATGCTGATCCCGTTCCTCCTCACCCTGATCTTCTTCGTCTGGGGGGCGCGGCTGTTCATCGAGTCGAAGAACCCGCCCCCCGACGCGATGGTGGTCGAGGCCATCGGCCGGCAATGGATGTGGAAGTTCCAGCATCCCACCGGCCAGTCCGAGATCAACAACCTGCACCTGCCGATCGGCCAGCCGATCCGCCTGCACATCATCAGCCAGGACGTGATCCACGCCCTCTACCTGCCGGCGGTGCGGATGCAGGTGGCCGCATTGCCCGACCGCTACACCGACCTGTGGTTCAAGGCCGACAAGACCGGCACCTACCACCTCTACTGCTCGGAATATTGCGGCACCGACCACTCCGTGATGGGTGGCGTGGTCACCTTCATGAACCCCGGCGACTACCAGGACTGGCTCACCCATGCCGGGGCGCAGCAGGGCAAGGTCGCGGCGGGCCGCGCCCTCTACGAGGCCTATGGCTGCGCCGGCTGCCACGCGCCCGGCTCGGCCGTGAAGGCGCCGAGCCTCGCGGGGCTGTACGGCAGCCAAGTCAAGCTCGCCGACGGCCGCACGGTCACGGCCGACGAGGGGTGGCTGCGCGACAAGATTCTCAACCCGAACGGCGACCGGCTCGCCGGCGGGGGCAAGCAGATCATGCCGAGCTTCGCCGGCCGGATACCGGCGGACGAACTCGGCACGCTGATCGACTTCCTGAAGGCCTACCCGGCTTCGAAGGCTGCGGACGCGACACGATGATGAACGGCGTCACCCCAGAGCTTCGGTCGGCGGCGTGTAAGGCGCGCCGGTTTCGGTCCTCTCGCTGCTCGTGGATTCACACATCCGCACTGGCCGTGCATGTTCAGGGTCGGGCGCGGGTCCCCTCTCCCGTGCGGGAGAGGGACAGGGTGAGGGATCAAGTCTCTCCGAAGAGGGCTCGATCAGACTGCGCGCCAGAGGCGTGCTCGATCCTGGGGCTTCTCGTCCCTCACCCCAACCCTCTCCCGCACGGGAGAGGGGGTTCGTCGCGCCCTGCCGCCAGCAGCGGTGCCCGCTCCAGATCTGTGACCATCGCGGCCCACGGAGTGGCGTCGGACGAGCGCGCGATCCTCCTGACGCTCGGACGTCATCCCCTTCGATCGAGGCCGACACGATGAGCGCCTCCGGCAGCATCGGCGGCACCGCCCGCCGGGAACCGCACACCCCGGAATCGACGATCGGCCGGAAGGCGGATTACCTGCACGCGGAATCGACGCTGCGCTCGTGGTTCCTCGCCACCGACCACAAGCGCATCGCGATCCTGTACCTCACGTCGATCACCGGCTTCTTCGTGATCGGTGCCCTGGCGGCGGGCGTGGTGCGCCTCGCCCTCGTCGTGCCGAACGGCGCGATCATGACCAACGACACCTACAACAAGGCCTTCACCATCCACGGCGTGGTGATGGTCTGGTTCTTCCTGATCCCGTCGATCCCGGCGACCTTCGGCAACTTCCTGATCCCGCTGATGATCGGGGCCAAGGACCTCGCCTTTCCGAAGCTCAACCTCACGAGCTGGTACGTGTTCATGGCCGGCGCCCTGTTCACCCTGGTCTCGGTGGTGCTCGGCGGCGTCGATACCGGCTGGACCTTCTACGCGCCGCTCTCCACCGCCTTCTCGAACACCTGGGTGCTCCCGGCGCTGATCGGCGTCACCATCGTGGGCTTCTCGTCGATCCTGACGGGGCTCAACTTCGTGGTCACGATCCACACCATGCGAGCCCCGGGCATGACGTGGTTCAAGCTGCCGATCTTCGTCTGGGCGCACTATGCCACGAGCCTGATCTTCCTGCTCGCGACGCCCGTCATCACCACGGCGCTGATCCTGCTGATCGCGGAGCGCGCCTTCCATATCGGCGTGTTCGACCCGGCCTATGGCGGCGACCCGGTGCTGTTCCAGCACCTGTTCTGGTTCTACTCGCACCCGGCCGTGTACATCATGGTGCTGCCCGGCATGGGGGTGATCTCCGAGATCGTCCCGGCCTTCGCGCAGAAGAAGCTGTTCGGCTACCGCTTCGTCGCCTACGCGTCGATCGGGCTCGCCTCGGTGACGTTCTTCGTCTGGGGGCACCACATGTTCGTCAACGGCCAGAGCGACCTGGCCTCGCTGGTGTTCTCCGCCCTGTCCTTCGCGGTGGCGGTGCCCTCGGCCGTGAAGGTCTACAACTGGACCGCCACGATCCATAAGGGAAACTTACGCCTCGACACGCCGATGCTCTACGCCATGGGCTATATCGGGCTGTTCGTGCTCGGCGGGCTGACCGGCCTCTACCTCGCGACGCTCGCCATCAACCAGCACATCCACGCCACCTACTTCGTGGTCGCCCACTTCCACTACATCATGGTCGGCGGCACGGTGCTGGCCTTCCTCGGCGGCCTGCACTTCTGGTGGCCCAAGTTCACCGGCCGGATGTACAGCGAGCCCTGGGGCCGGGTCTCGGCGCTGCTGATCTTCCTCGGCTTCAACGTGACCTTCTTCCCGCAGTTCATCCTCGGGTATCTCGGGATGCCGCGGCGCTACGCGACCTACCCGCCCGAGTTCCAGCTCCTCAACGTGCTGTCCTCGGCGGGCGCCACGATCCTGGCGGCGGGCTACATCTTCCCGATGCTCTACCTCGTCTATTCCCTGTGGTTCGGGCGCAAGGCGCCCGCCAACCCGTGGAACGCGAAGGGGCTCGAATGGGAGACCGCGTCGCCGCCGCCGACGCATAATTTCCTGTCCCCGCCCGAGGTGCCGCGCATCCCCTACGATTACCCGATCCAGGCCCAGGAATCCCGGGACCAGCACGGATGAGCCCGCGGCTGGCCGACGGCGTCGGGATCGCCCGCGTCGAACATTTCGAGACGGTGGCACAGCAGCGGGAGGCGGCGACCCTCGGCATCTGGGCGTGGCTGATCACCGAGCTCCTGCTGTTCTCGGCACTGTTCCTGGTGGCGCTGATCACCCGGATCCAGCATCCCGAGGCGACGGTCGCGGCGGCCAGGCACCTCAAGTTCTGGATCGGTGCCACCAACACCGTGGTGCTGATCTGCTCCAGCCTGACCATGTCGATGGCGATCGCGTTCTCCCGGATGGGCTGGCAGCGCGCCATGGTGCGGGCCATGCTGGCGACCGCGGCGCTCGGCGGCCTGTTCCTCGTGCTCAAGGGCTACGAGTACTACGCCGACTGGGCCGAGCACATGATGCCGTTCCTCAGCAGTCGGCCCTTCGCCCTCGCCGAGACGCCGGCCGCGCGGCTGTTCGTGAACCTCTACTATGTCGCGACGCTGCTCCACGCGCTGCACCTGTTCACCGGCATCGCGCTCCTCCTCGGCATGAGCTGGATGGCCGCCAAGGCCGGGTTCCTCGCCCGGCACCAGAACTGGATCGAGGTGTATGGCCTGTACTGGCACTTCATCGATCTGGTCTGGATCCTCGCCTTCCCGATCCTCTACGTGGTGAACCGATAGGATGCGGAGCCCCCTCGCGACCTTGAGCTCCGACGACCGCGCCCTGCTCCGCAAACGCCTGCGCACGCCGGTGCTGACCTTCCTGGCGCTGCTCGCCCTGCTCGGCATCAACGTCACCCTCGGCGCCACCCTGCCCTTCGCGCAGGTCTGGATCGTGGAGCTGCTGGTGGTCGCCGTGATGGTGGCGCTGATCCTCCTCGTCTCCATGGAGGTGGTCCGCGAGCCGCCGCTGATCCGGCTGTTCTCGGGGCTCGGCTTCTTCTGGGTCGCCATCCTGGTCGGGATGACGCTGACCGATTATCTGGCGCGCTGATCCGCGCGAAAGCCGTTGTCGGGACGGCCGAACACTCCTAAACGTCCCGCCTCCCCCCATGGCCCGGCTGCAACGATGTGCGAACTGCTCGGCATGAGCGCCAACGTGCCGACCGACATCCGCTTCTCCTTCGCGGGCCTCGCCCGGCGCGGCGGCGAGACCGGTCCGCATGCCGACGGCTGGGGCATCAGCTTCTACGACGGGCGCACCTGCCGCAGCTTCCACGAGCCGGAGCCGAGCGCCCGCTCGCAGCTCGCCCGGCTGCTGCGCGACATGTCGATCAAGAGCCGGATCGTCGTCGCCCATGTCCGCAAGGCCAATCGCGGGCGGGTCAGCCTGGAGAACACCCACCCGTTCTCGCGGGAATTGTGGGGCCGCCGCTGGACCTTCGCGCATAACGGCCAGCTCAAGGGCGTGAAGCGGCTCCCGCTCGGCGGCTTCATGCCGATCGGCTCCACGGACAGCGAGCACGCCTTCTGCTGGATGCTCGGCCGGCTCCAGGCGCGGTTCGGCGCCCTGCCCCGGCCCGAGACCCTCGACCGGGCGGTCGCCGATCTCGCGGGCGAGCTGCACGGGCTCGGAGTATTCAACATGCTTCTGACCGACAGCCGCACCCTCTACGCCCATTGCGGCAAGCGCCTCTGCTACCTGACCCGCCGTGCGCCTTTCGGGAAGGCCACCCTGATCGACGAGGACTGGCAGGTGGATTTCGCGAAGGAGACCACCGAGCACGACGTGGTGACGGTGATCGCCACGCAGGCGCTCACCCGGGACGAGTGCTGGACCGACCTCGCCCGCGGCGACGTCCTGACACTCCGGGATGGGGCAATCCGCCTGTTGAGACCGCGCAACTTAGCATAAGTGAAGTCCGCCCGAGGGTGCATGGCCGCGCCCGATGCGCTAGAACGCCGGGAACAGGAGCGCATCGGCCGGATTCCGCCGCGAATTCGGACCGACAAGCGATCCGCCTCGACCGCCTTGGGACCGGTGGTCGAGCCACGATGAGACGACGAGCGCGACACGCATGACCCGCGACGACACCGAATCCGTCCTGTCCCAGGAGGACGGGACGCGGGATGGCCGCCCGAACCTGGCGCCGGGAATCCGCACGCATCTCGGGGAACACCTGCGCACTGTCTACGAGCGGATCGGCGAGGAGACTCTGCCGTCCCGCTTCGCCGAGCTGATCGAGAAGCTCGAGGCGGCCCTGCGCGCCCGCGGCGAGGCGATCGAGCCGGAGTTCCGCAACGGCCTGCTGGCGGCGGTGCCGTCGCTCCGCGCCTTCGCGCTGTCCCTGACCTCGAACCCCGCCCGCTCGGACGACCTCGTCCAGGATACCCTGCTCAAAGGCTGGCAGCACCGCGCGCGGTTCCAGCCCGGGACGAACCTGAACGCGTGGCTGTTCACGATCCTGCGCAACATCTTCTACTCGGACCACCGCAAGCGGGTGCGCGAGGTCGAGGACCAGGACGGCTCCTACGCGGCCCGGCTCGCCACGGCCCCGCACCAGGGCGACCGGCTCGACGTCGAGGATCTGCAATCGGCGCTGGCCAAGCTGCCGCCGGACCAGCGCGAGGCCCTGGTGCTGGTCGGCGCCGAGGGCGTCTCCTACGAGGAGGCGGCGGCGATCATGGGCTGCAAGGTCGGCACCGTGAAGAGCCGCGTCAGCCGCGCCCGCGGCCGGCTCGCCGAGCTGCTGGGCTACGACGAGGAGGATCTCGGCTCCGACCGGTTCATCCAGTCGGCGATGCCCAAGGACGCGTAACGAATCGCGGTCCGGATCCCGGCGCCCCACAAAAAAGATGCATCCGTTTCCCGGGTCGAGCGTTACCGGCCCGAGCTTCGCCGCGTCTCCGCGGCGGAACGCCACGGAACGGAGCAATCCCGCATGACCTTCAGGATCCTCATCGCCGCCTCGGCCCTCGCCCTGTCCCTGCCGCTGGCCGCCCAGGCCCAGGGCACCATCCCGGGTGCCGAGCGCGGCGCCGCTGCGGGTGCCGATGCGGCCGGCCCGATCGGCGGGATCGTCGGCGGTGCCGTCGGCGCGGCCACCGGCACGGTCGGCGGCATTCTCGGTGTCGACATGGCCCCGCGTTTCCGCAGCTATGTCCGCGAGCGCAACGTCCGCTCGTACGATTATGACGGCCGCATCGCCGTCGGCACCACCCTGCCGGCCTCGGGCGTGACCTACTATGACGTGCCGACCGAGTACCACGTGCAGCCGGGCTACCGCTACACCGTCGTGAACGACCGTCCGGTGCTGGTCGATCGCAGCCACCGGATCGTCGAGGTCATCGACTGATCCCGCGGGCCGGTCGGCGACCGGCCCAAGCGCCCCTGGAGCCCGGCTCCGGGGGACCCTCCGCCAGCCGCGGCCGTCGGCGCAACGCATCATACGTCCGGCCGTTGACATGCGGTTCGATCCGCGAGGCGACCATGAACGACACTCCGAACGATCCGAACGCGACGCTGCCCGAACCGGTGCGCGATCACCTGGGCCAGCAATTGCGCAGCGTCCTGCCGGTGGGGCCGGACAAGCCGCGCTTCCTCGGTGACGACCCGGTCCCGGATGTCTTCGAGCCGCAGATCCGCCGGCTCGAGACCCGCCTGAAGACCCACGAGGAAGGGACCGGCGCCGTCGGCCAAGCCCTCGACCAGATCCTCGATGCCCTCGGCGTCAAGCCTGAGGATGACGCCAAACGCGACGGCTGAAGGCTCAGACGCGCGGCCTCGCGGCCAGGAGGTCGCGGATCTCGGACAGAAGCTTCACGTCGGCCGGCACCTCGTCGGGCTTCTTCGCCTCGGCGGTCTGCAGGCGGTTCATCGCCCGGATCACCAGGAACAGCACGAAGGCGACGATCAGGAAGTTCAGCGTCAGGGTCAGGAACTGTCCGTAGCCGATGACGGCGCCCTGCTTCTTCGCGTCCGCGTAAGGCAGCCCGGCCTGCACCTTGGACGAGAGCGGGATGTAGTAGTTCGAGAAATCGAGTCCGCCCGTGACCGCGCCGATCGCCGGCATGAAGATATCCTGGACCGCCGACGTCACGATCGCCCCGAAGGCTGCGCCGATGATCACGCCGACCGCGAGATCGACTACGTTGCCGCGCAGCGCGAACTTCTTGAACTCCTCGAGCATCGTCAAATCTCCGCCCCGACCTTGCTCATGGTAGTGGAGAATCCCGCGACGGCCAGCACCTATTCCGGTGCGACGCCCGCGGACCGCGTCTCCCCTGCAAGGACGGGCCGCTCCTCCGCGGCGGTCGCCAGCTCAGCCTTGAGCCGGCGGCGGTACTGGGCGGCCACCACGGGGATGGTCAGCAGGTAGCCGCCGCTCACCGCGACCAGCGCCTCGAACGGGTAGCTGATCAGGATGCCGAAGGCCGCGACCCCGAACAGGAAGATCGGCAGGACGAGGCTGCGCGGCACCCGCTTGCCCATGGTCTTGCCCGAATAGGTCGGGACCGTGGAGACCACCATCAGGGCGATGCACAGCACGTAGATCAGGACCGCGGGCGCCGCCCAGGTCTCGATGCCGAACCCCAGGAAATGCAGGTAGAGGGGCAGCATCGCGGTGAGCGCGCCTGCCGGCGCCGGCATGCCGACGAAGAAGTCCTTCTTCCAGTCCGGCCGGTTCGGGTCGTCCAGCATCGCGTTGAAGCGGGCGAGCCGCAGGGCCATGGCGATGGCGAAGATCAACGCCACGATCCAGCCTGCCGACTTCAGGTGGAACAGCACGAAGCCGTAGAGGATCAGGGCCGGAGCGCAGCCGAAATTCACGAAGTCGGCGAGCGAATCGAGTTCCGCCCCGAAGCGCGAGGTGCCCTTGAGCAGCCGCGCCACCCGCCCGTCGATGCCGTCGAGGACGCCGGCCACCACGACGGCGATGACCGCGGGCTCGAACTTGCCCTCGAAGGCGAGCCGGATCGCCGTCAGCCCGAGGCAGAGCGCCATCAGGGTGATCATGTTGGGCGCGATCATCCGGAACGGCACCGGCTTGAACCGGCGGGGCCGCGGCTCGTTCGGATCGGGCGCGAAGGGCGGGAAGAGATCGTCCATGGCCGCCTCAGATCCGCTTGAACAGCCGCTCCGGGCCGCCGCCGAGATCGGCCAGCACCGTCTCGCCGGCCACCGCCTTCTGGCCGAGGCCGACCAGCACGGTCGCGCCGGCCGGCAGGTACACGTCCACCCGCGATCCGAAGCGGATCAGGCCGAACCGCTCGCCGACGCCGAGCACGTCGCCCGCCGTGACGAAGCCGACGATCCGCCGGGCGACGAGGCCCGCGATCTGCACCACGCCGACCCGCTTCGGCTGGCCGGCATGGGTCGTCTCGATGACCATGCCGTTGCGCTCGTTGTCGTCGCTGGCCTTGTCGAGCTCGGCGTTGAGGAACAAGCCCGGCGTGTAGTGAATCTGGCCGATCCGGCCCGCCACCGGCACCCGGTTCACGTGGCAGTCGAACACGTTCATGAACACCGAGACCCGCAGCGTCGGCACTTGTGGCAGGTCGAGTTCGGGCGGCGGCAGGACCGTGGCGATGAGGTTCACGCGCCCGTCGGCGGGCGAGATCACGAGCCCGTCCGCCACCGGGGTGACCCGCTCGGGATCGCGGAAAAAGTAGCAGACCCAGAGGGTGAGGATCAGGAAGATCCACCCGAAGAACTGCGAGAAGTAGCCGGCCAGCACCGTGAGCACGATGCCGATCAGGATGAAGGGATAGCCCTCCTTGTGGATCGGCACGAGCGTCCGGCGGATCGTCTCGATCAGGTCTGTCATTGTTTTTCGGACTCACGGGGCCGCGGATCAGCGGACAGGTTGGACGCGCGGATGGCAGCCCGCCGGGCC
The DNA here is from genome assembly GCF_054049775.1 of Methylobacterium sp. P5_C11. Lineage (NCBI taxonomy): Bacteria > Pseudomonadati > Pseudomonadota > Alphaproteobacteria > Hyphomicrobiales > Methylobacteriaceae > Methylobacterium > Methylobacterium sp. P5_C11. Next base: position 71,416 of record NZ_JBFULS010000013.1, read on the forward strand.
GCCGTCAACTTTCCGAGGGTCGCGGGCGGCCGCGCGCCCGGTCCCGCGGATGGCGCGCTGGCAGTTCGCCTCCCCCGCCGCGTCGCCGTCCGCCGGCGCTGCGCCCCGCATACGGGAGCCTGGATGTTCAGGACGGGAGTTCCTGCACGGCAGGCGATGGGCCGACCCGCAATCGTGCGGCCAACCCACCCTGCCCTTGGGAAGGCACGAGGATTCCGAAGCTATGCCGCATCGCGCGCCGGACAATCCTGTGCTTGAGGACTGAAGCCGCGGTGTTCGAAGCGTCCTGCGGCGCAATCTTAACCCTGCGCTGTCCTGGTCTCGCCGGTTCGATTTACGTTGCTCCTTTACCGTAGGCAGCAGATTCGGTGGCCGGCGCGGCATCAACCGTAGCTTTTTCTGGAACGACAAGCTCGGCCGTGGATTACTCGACCCAGATAGTCTTGCAGATCGAGGTTCACGGTCATGTCGGTTCGGGTGGCGGCGTCGTTGAGTCTGGCCGGGGCGATGCTGGCCGGTTGTCTTCAAACCGCCGAGGCGCGCGAGGTCGTGCCCTTTCAGAACGGCGTCTCGCCGGGCTCGGTGGTGATCAGCGTGTCCCAGCGCAAGCTCTACCTCGTGAATGGCGACGGGACGGCGATCCGCTATCCGGTGGCGGTGGGCCGCCCCGGCAAGCAATGGTTCGGCACCGCCGCCATCGACGGAAAGTACGTCGCCCCCGCCTGGTCGCCCCCCCCGGAGGTGAAGCGCGACAACCCGCGCCTGCCCAACCTCATCGCGGGCGGCTCGCCGCACAACCCGATGGGCGCGGCGGCCATGACCCTGGCGGGCGGCGAGTACGCGATCCACGGCACCAACCGGCCGAGCTCGGTGGGGACCTACGCGTCCTACGGTTGCATCCGGATGTTCAACCAGGACGTGGTCGACCTCTACGCCCGGGTCGACGTGGGCACACCGGTCTACATGACCCACTGACGCCGGCTTCAGGCGGCCGGCGGCGCGGTGGCCTCCACGGCCGTGAACGTCTCCAGGATCCGGTAGGTGTGCGCCACGCCCGCCGGAACGCAGTAGGAATCGCCCGGGGCGAGGGCCACGGTCTCGCCGCCGACGATCAGCTCGGCCCGTCCGCTGATCACGTAGCCGACGGTCTCGTGGGGCGAGGTCGTCATCGGCTTGTCGGCATTCGGCTCCTCGGCCCGCCACATCCGCATCCCGAGCCGTTCGCCGCGGGCGAGGCCGATCTCGCCGTGCGGTCCCGCGGCTGCGCTGCGGGCTGATATCGTCGTCGCCATCGTCTCCTCCCGTCAGTGAACCAGCCCAACGGCGCCCGGGACCCGACGTTCCGCGCCCGACAGCATGCCTCAGCCGGCAAGCCCTGCCTTGGCGCACCGCTTGACGGCCTGCGCCGCGCCCCGACAGGATGACGCACCGGTTCGAGAGGCGCCCGACAGAGGCGCGGACCGGGGCCGCGCCCGCGAACCCGCTTGGGTCCGTTGCGCCGGCGGACGATCCGGATCGGGAGGGTGCACGCCATGCAGATCAAGGCGGCGATCGACAGGATTCCCGGCGGCCTGATGCTGATGCCGCTCCTGCTCGGTGCCCTGTGCAAGACCTTCGCGCCGGGGGCGCCGGCCTATTTCAAGGGCTTCACGCAGGGGATCATGACCGGGGTGATCCCGATCCTCGCGGTCTGGTTCTTCTGCATGGGCGCCTCGGTCAGCCTGCGGGCGACCGGAACGGTGCTGCGCAAGTCCGGCACGCTGGTGGTCACCAAGCTCCTCGCGGCCTGGGCGATCGTCTTGGTCGCATCCGTGTTCATTCCGCCGGAGGGCGTCCAGACCGGCTTCTTCGCCGGCCTGTCGATCCTGGCGATCGTCTGCGCGATGGATATGACCAATGGCGGGCTCTACGCGTCGCTCATGCAGACCTATGGCAGCCGCGAGGAGGCGGGCGCCTTCATCCTGACCTCGATCGAATCCGGTCCGCTGATGAGCATGATCATCCTCGGCGCCTCGGGGGCCGCGCATTTCGAGCCGCAGATCTTCGTGGGCGCGGTGCTGCCGTTCCTCGTCGGCTTCGCCCTCGGCAACCTCGATCCGAAGCTGCGCGCCCTGTTCGCCCCGGGCGGCCAGCTGATGATCCCCTTCTTCGCCTTCGCCCTCGGGAATACGGTCGATCTCAACAACCTGCTGTCGCCCCTCGCGGGGCTCGGCATCGCGCTCGCGCTAGGGGTCATCGTCCTGACCGGGATCCCGCTGATCCTGGCGGACCGGGCGATCGGAGGCGGGACCGGCACGGCGGGGCTCGCCGCCTCCTCCACCGCCGGGGCGGCCGCCGCCAATCCGCTGGCGATCGCGGCCGTCGCCCCGCAATTCGCCCCGGCGGCACAGACAGCCACCGTGCTGGTGACGATCTGCATCATCGTCACCTCGCTCCTCGTGCCGATCCTGACCGGTCTCTGGTATCGGCGCTTCGGGGCGGGTGCCGCGGAGGCCAAGGGAGACGCCAACACCCGGGCCGGTGCCGAGTCGGCGCTGGCGGTCGCCGCGGAGTAGAGACCCAGCCGGTGGGCCAGCCAGCGCGTCGCCCTCAGAAGTCGACCGCGAGACCCTTCACCTCCCAGTCGTCGTAGCGCACCGGCTCCAGGCCGCCGCGCCCCTGGCGCTCGGGCTTGGCGCTGATCTCGGCGGCACGGGCATCGATCGCCGCGCGGCGCGCGGCGGCCTCGGCCAGGGCGCGTTCCGCGGCCGGGCTGAGCGCGCGGGGCGGGGCCGCGCCGTCGCCGGCCTCCGGTCCGTTCGGGTTCTGTCTGTGCGGGTCTTGTGCGGTCGGGTCTTGCATCGCGCGCGCTCGGGTGTGAGGGCATGGGTCCGAGAGACGTCGGATCTGGAGCAGAAGTGGCATCGGGGGACACAGGCCGCAACATGCGGGACGGAGCTACACCGGCCGGGACCGGTCCGGACGCGGCGGGGCTCGGCGCGCGGAGCGCGGCGATGCAGGCCGTCGCGGCCCTGATCGGCCAGGATCGCCCCCCTGCCCTCGACGACGCCCTCGCCCAGGCGATCCGGGCCGAGGCGCTGGCGCCGGCGGATGCCGGGCTGGCCCGGGCGATCGCGGTGGCGACCTTCCGGCGCTACGGGCAGATCCGCGCCGTCCTCGGCCAGCGGCTGGAGCGCGGGCTCCCCGCGGCCAAGCCGCAGCTCACGGCGCTCCTCGCCACCGCGACCGCCCAGATCCTCGACCTCGCCGTCCCGGACCATGCCGCCGTCGACCTCGCCGTGCGGCTGGCCAAGGCGGACACCCGCACCGCGCACCTCGCCGGGCTCGTCAACGCCGTGCTGCGCCGGATCGCCCGGGAGCGCGACGCGATCCTCGCCGAGGGCACCGATGCCCTGGCGGTCAACACCCCGGACTGGCTCGCCCGCCGCTGGGTCGCCGCCTACGGGCCGGAGCGGGCGGCGGCGATCGCCCGCGCCCATCTCGCGGGGGCGGCCATCGACCTGACCCCGCGGGGCGACGCCGCGGATTGCGCCGCCCGGCTCGGCGCGGTCCTGCTCCCGACCGGCTCCCTGCGGCTGCCGGAGAACGGGCCGCCGATCCCCGACCTGCCCGGCTTCCAGGAGGGCGCGTGGTGGGTCCAGGATGCCGCCGCCGCGCTCCCGGCGCGGCTGCTGGCGCTGCAGCCCGGCGCCCGGGTGCTCGACCTCTGCGCCGCCCCCGGCGGCAAGACGCTGCAACTCGCCGCCACCGGCGCCCAGGTCACCGCCGTCGACCGGTCCGCGCCGCGGCTGGAGCGCCTGCGCGAGAACGTCGCGCGGCTCGGGTTCCCGGTCGAGATCGTGGTCGCCGACGCCCTCGCCCTGGAGGCGCAGGACCACGACGCGGTGCTGCTCGACGCGCCGTGCTCGGCCACCGGGACGATCCGCCGCCATCCCGACGTGGCCTGGACCAAGGTGGAGGCCGACATCGCACGGCTCGCCGGGCTCCAGGCCAGGCTCCTCGACCACGCCGCCGGCCTGGTCCGTCCGGGCGGCCTTCTCGTCTATTGCACCTGCTCGCTGGAGCCGGACGAGGGTGAGGCGCAGGTCGCGGCCTTCCTGGCCCGCGAGACTCGGTTCGCGCGGGTGCCGGTCCGGCCCGAGGAGGTCGGCGGCGCCGATGACCTGATCGACGGCAGCGGCAATCTGCGCACCCTGCCGTGCCACCTGCCGGAGGTCCCCGGCGCCCGCGGCGGCCTCGACGGCTTCTTCGCGTGCCGCCTCCGGCGAGTGGGGTGACAGGTCCCTCGGCCGGGCTGCGCGGCCGGGGGCCACGCGCCCGCTCACCGCTCGATCAGCGTGCAGCCCCGCTTGTCCTCGGGCTGCCAGCCGTGGCGTTCCAGCTCCGGGTCGAGATGTTCCTCCACGGGGTATCCGACGCAGAGATAGGCCACGAGCCGCCACGTCTCCGGCACCGCCAGGATCGCCGAGACCGCGTCGGGCTCCAGGATCGAGACCCAGCCGACGCCGAGCCCGCGTGCCCGGGCGGCGAGCCAGAAGCACTGCACCGCCCCCACCACCGAATAGGCCAGCGTCTCGGGCATGCTGGCCCGTCCGAGGCCGAGGCCGGTCTCGGTGACCGTGTCGCAGAAGGCCGCCAGATGCACTGGCGCCTCGTTCAGGCCGGCGAGCTTGAGGCTCCGGTATCGGGCAGCGCGGTCCGCATCGTAGCCCGCCGCCGCGACGGCGTTGCAGCGGGAGAAGCTTTCGGCGACGGCGGCACGGCGGCCCGGATCCGAGACGCGCACGAAGCGCCAGGGCCGGCTGTTGCCGACCGAGGGCGCCCGGTGGGCCGCCGCCAGGCAGGCGTGCAGGTGCGTCTCGTCCACCGGATCGGTCCGGAAGCGGCGCACGTCGCGGCGCCACGCGAACAGCGCGTCGAGGTTGTGCAGGAAGGCGTCGTCGAAGGCGGGCGCACCCATGATGCCCGTGGCATACCCGCATCCCCGGCTGAACGGGAAACGGAAAAAAGGCCGCCCGGAGGGGCGGCCTGAAGTCTTGGGTCTCGAAACCTCGGAGTGCCGGATCCTGGGATCCCGGACGGCGGCCGATGGCTGGGGAGCTGGGTGTCGGGCGCCGACCGGGCAGAGCCCGGCGAGGTTCGGTCGGTGTTGTCTCTCGGCAACGAGGCCCGGAAAAGGCGCGAATTGGGCCAAACCGTGTTTTTTGTCGCTTGGTCGTGTCTCGTACGACACGGCGCGCGCCGCCCTTGCGGGCCGCTGCGGCGAAGCCCATCATCGGCAGGCGACGCATCAATGCCGGGAGTGACGATGACCGAGAGGACGAGCGCCGGGCCGAGGCCCGACGAGGCGGCGGGGCATGTCATCCCTTTTCCCGCCCGCGCGGCTCCTCCGCAGGTCGCCTTCAACCGGGACGAGCTGCGCACGATCTTCAATCTCTATGGCCGGCAGGTCGCCGCGGGGGAATGGCGCGACTACGCCCTCGATTTCCGTCGCGACAAGGCGGTGTTCTCGATCTACCGCCGCGCCTCCGAAATGCCGCTCTACCGGATCGAGAAGGATCCCCGGCTGGCACGCCGCCAGGGAGCCTACGCGGTCATCGCCGCCAGCGGCCACATCCTGAAGCGCGGCACGGATCTGGCCCGTGTGATCGCCGTCCTTGAGCCGGCGCCCAAGGCGGTCTGAGCGCCGCACGGCGCCCGATTCGGCCCCTCAGGACAGGGACATGCGCCGGACGGTGGCGGCGATCTCGGCCACGGTTTCCGGCGCCAGGGGGCGGATCGGCCGCGGCGGCTCGACCCGGCACAGGCCCATGAGATCGGCCAGCGCGTAGACCACCCGCAGGCTGGAATGGGCTCGGAACAGAGCCCAGAGCGGTTCCAGCGCCGCGTTGAGCGCCCGTGCCCGGTCCGCGTCGCCCGCCTCCACGGCCCGGACCAACGCCAGGCTGGTCCGCGGGAACAGACCGCCCGCCACGCTGAACCACGCTGCGCCGCCCGCGATGAGCGCCTCGGTCACGTTCCAATCGCCGCTGAAGCCGATCGGAAATCCCGCCGGTACAGCCTCCTGCAGAGCGGCCACGCCGGCCGCTGCGCCCGCCGGATCCGGTGCGGCGCATTTGGCCGCCACGATCCAGGGGCGGCGGGCGATCCGGCCGATCAGAGCCGGCGTGAAGCGGAAATGCGTCGTCGCGGGATTGTCRTAGAGGACGAGCGGCAGGCCGCCCTCCTCCGCCACCGCCGCGAAATGCGCCTCGACTTCCGCCTCGGTGAGCGGCGTGTAGGAGACGGGGGCGAGGAGGCCCACATCCGCGCCCGCGGCGCGGGCATCCTGCGCCAAGCGGATCGCCTCGTCGGTGCGCAGCGCGCCGACGCCGACGAGGAGCGGCACCCGGCCTCCAACGGTCTCGGCGGCGATCGCCACCGCGCGCCGACGCTCGTCCCGGCTCAGATACGCGTAGGTCCCCGTGCTGCCGAGCAGGCCGATCGAATCGACGCCGGCGGCCACGAGCGGTTCCAGCAGCCGGCGCAGGGCCTCGGCGTCGATCCGGCCGTCACGGTCGCTCGGGGTGATCGGGAAGGCGGAGAGGCCGGAGATTGCGGGCATGGGCGCGAGCGTAGCGCATCCGGCCCCGAGGGCCAGGCAAAAAGAAACCCCGGCGGTTGCCCCCCGGGGTCTCCTTCGTCCTTCAGTCGCGCTGGCTCAGCGGCGGTCGCCGATCAGGCTCAGCAGGAACTGGAACATGTTGATGAAGTCGAGATAGAGCGTCAGAGCGCCGTTCACCGACATCTTGGCCGCCATCTCGCCGTCGAAGCCGCCGTAGAGATACATCTCCTTGAGCTTCTGCGTGTCGTAGGCGGTCAGCCCCGCGAAGATCAGCACGCCCAGCACCGAGATGGCGAACTGGAGGGCCGACGAAGCGAAGAAGATGTTCACCAGCGACGCGAGGATGATGCCGATCAGGCCCATCATCAGGAACGAGCCCATGCCCGAGAGGCTGCGCCGGGTGGTGTAGCCCCAGAGGCTGAGCGAGCCGAAGGCCGCCGCCGTGATGAAGAACACCTGGACTACGCTACCCCCGGTGAACACCAGGAGGAGCGAGGACATCGAGGCGCCCATCACCGCCGCGAAGGCCCAGAACATGGTCCGCGCGGAGGAGGCCGACATCCGGTCCATGCGCATGGAGAAGACGAAGATGAACGCCAGGGGGGCGAGCATCAGGACCCACTTGAGCGGGCTGAGGTAGAGGGTCTGACCAAACGGGGTCAGGATCGGGCGGGTGCCCTGGTAGGCCGCCACGGAGGCCATGTTTAGACCGAGGGCGACGAGACCCGAGATGCCGAGCCCGACGACCATGTTGTTGTAGACGCCGAGCATGAAGGTGCGCAGGCCCTGGTCGACCTCGACCTGGGTGCCGGCGTAGCCAGTCGGCTGCTGCTGGGCGCCGTACCGGAAGGGGCTGTTCTCGAATGCCATGGGAGTTTCCTTGCGGAGGCTCTCTCAGCGTGGTGTTCGGGCGAGGCCCACGCAGGACCTCTGGCGCCCGACTGGCGCCTCGATGCGGAATATGTTGCGCCCGAACCCGCGACACAAGTCCCCGGCCACGGTTGCGGCGCCTGTTTTCCGTGTCTGGAGGATGTATTTTTGTCCATCCCGCCAGGGATTAAAATGCATTGCCCGGTGCAAGACGGGTTGTTCGACTGGCGGTTGCCGGGCTGCTGCGGTTTCAAACGCTTGGGACGAAGTCTTGACAGCTTCCGAATGCCGCGCCCGAGAGGGCGTCGTCGCCGCGCGCGAGGCCTGCCGATTGGGGCGCTGCCGCGCCCGGGCCGCCAGAAGGGGCGCCCTCGCGACGGTGGGCGTCGCGTCGTCGTCCACGCCGATGCCGGCGTTGTTCACCGGAATGTCCAGGTACCCGCGATGCCGCCCGATCAGCCCGGCGGTTGACGCCGCGCCTCCGCGCGGAGGAATGCGGCACCGGTTCGATTCCCGGCGCGGCGGCGCCGAGCGGCCCGTATCCCGACCTGGACGGTACGGGTTCTGGGGGGCGAGCCGGCCCTGCTCGCCGTCTGGTCGATCTGCTTCAGGCAAACACAATCCTAGATTATAGCGACGTCGCTCTCGGACCGTGGGCCACTTTGCCGGTCAATCGGCAATCGCGTGGGTTCGAATTATAGCAAAAATTTATGAAAATGCAGACTTATAGGTCTAATATTAATCACTATCCTTGATGCCCTGAATCCACGCACGGCCGTCGCGCTCTTTGTTCGGGCGATTTCGGCTGCTAATGCCACGGCGCGCAGGGATTCTTCGTTTCAATGACAATCAAGCTGCGACTCGTCTCGCTCCTGGCCGTCATCGGCTTGCTGCTGCTCGCTGCCGTGGCGCTGGGTAATTTTGCGCTCCACTGGAGTCACGGAAGTCTGAAAACTGTATTTGACGATCGTGTAGTCTGTCTCAGGCAGTTCAGCATGATTCGAGACGCCTATGATGACTTGGTCGACGTCTCGCGCATGGTGCGTGGCAAGCAGATCGAGCCGGCCCGGGCCAGGGACAGGATCGAACGCGATCTCTCCAGCCTGCAGACACAATGGTCGGCCTACCTGGCGACCTTCCTGACCCCGGAAGAGGCGGGTCTCGCCAAGGACATGCAGCAGCGGATCGATCGTAACGGCGTCATCGCGGCCGACATCCTCAAGCGCCTCGCAGGCGGCGCTGCGGATTTCGAGGTCACGCATGCGGACCTGCTGCAGAACATGCGGGACACCAACGCGACCCTCAGCAAGCTGACCGCGCTGCAGGTCCGTGAAGCGGAGGCGGAATTTCAGCGCTCCGAGACGACCGCGAGCTGGTCGCGCCTTGCGTTGCTGTCCGCGCTCGGTCTCGCGGCGCTCAGCATCGCCTATGGCGTCTATACGATCGTCGTGAAGGTCTCCCGCCCGCTGGGCAGCCTCGTCAGCGTGCTCCAGCGCATGGCCCGCGGTGAGATCGACGCGCAGATCACGGAAGCGACCCGCAGCGACGAGATCGGCGCGGTGGGCAAGGCGGTCGAGGGCATCAAGACCATGGTCGCCCGCAAGGCCGCCGAGGAAGCCGACATCAAGCGCCGCGCCGACGAGGCCGCCGCAGCCGAGCGCAAGCGGACCATGATCGAACTCGCCGACGGGTTCGAGCGGGCGGTCGGGGGCATCGTCGGGATGGTGTCGTCCTCCGCCACCGAACTCCAGGCCACCGCCCGGACGATGACCGCCACGGCGACCGAGACGGCGTCGCAATCCACCACCGTGGCCGCCGCCGCGGAGGAGGCCGCCTCGAACGTGCAGACCGTGGCGGCGGCGACCGAGGAGCTGGGTTCCTCCGTGCAGGAGATCGGCCGGCAGGTGTTCGGCTCGGCTCAGCTGGCCCAGTCCGCGGTGAGCCAGGCTGACCAGACCGTGAGCCTAGTCCAGGCGCTGCAGGCCACCTCGGCCCGGATCGGCGACATGGTGGGGATGATCTCGGGCATCGCCGGCCAGACCAACCTGCTGGCGCTCAATGCCACCATCGAGGCGGCGCGGGCCGGCGCCGCCGGCCGGGGCTTTGCGGTGGTCGCTTCGGAAGTGAAGGCCCTCGCCGAGCAGACCGCCAAGGCCACCCAGGAGATCGCCCGGCAGATCGGCGAGGTGCAGGGCGTCACGCAGCAGGCCGTCACCGCCATCGGCGGGATCACCGGCCAGATCCGGGAGATCGACGCCGTCGCCACCAGCATCGCGGCGGCCGTCGAGCAGCAGGGGGCTGCCACGCAGGAGATCGTGCGCAACGTCAGCCAGGCAGCTATGGGCGCGGGTGAGGTGACGAGCAACATCGCCGGCGTGGCGCAGGCCTCGGAGGAGACAGGGGCGGCCGCCAACCAGGTGCTGTCGGCGGCCTCCGAGCTGTCACGCCAGTCCGAGCATCTCGGGGCGGAGGTCGAGCGCTTCCTCGCCACCGTCCGCGCCGCGTAAGCACGGAACGGCGTGGCGGAATCCACGGTCCGACGTGACACGAGATGCCGCGCCTCCCGATCGGGTCGATCGGGAGGCGCTTTTTCTTGGTGACCCCCGAAACAGCCCCGCAGGCGGTCCGCTGCCCCGGCGTGCCCCTCAGATCTGCCGCAGGTACGGCGCGGGCTTCTGACCCAGGATCCGCCACGTCCCGGCGAGGCCGAGCAGGATCGCCAGCGCCACCGCGGCGAGGGCCGCGACCAGCGCCCCCGACAGGTCCAGCCGGAAGTCGAGGTGCATGACCTTGGCGACGATCACCCAGCCGGCGAGGCTCCCGGCCGCGAGGCCGAACAGGGCGGTGGCGAGACCCAGGGCGGCGTACTCGATGGCGTAGGCCGCGAGCAGCCGGGACCGGCTGGCGCCCAGCACCTTGAGCACCACGGCGTCGTAGAGCCGCGCCCGGTGACCGGCCGCGATGGCGCCCGCCAGAACGAACAGGCTCGCCAGGACAGCCACCGCGCTCGCCCCGCGGATGGCCAGGACCAGCCGGCCGACGAGGTCGCCGATGGCGTCGAGGGCATCCTTGACCCGGACGGCGCTCACCGACGGGAAGGCCTTTGCGACATCGCGCAGGATGCGGTTCTCGGCCCCCGCATCCGTGCCGCCCGGCAGCGTCAGCGTGGCGAGGTCGGAATGCGGCGCGCCCCGGAAGGTGCCGGGCGAGAACACCATCACGAAGTTGATGCCGAGGTTGCGCCATTCCACCCGGCGCAGGTTGAAGATCGTCGCGGTGAGGTCGCGGCCGAGCACGTTGACGGTGACGGAGTCGCCGAGCTTGAGGCCGAGCTGACGGGCGAGGTCGGCCTCGAAGGAGACGAGGGGCTTGGCGCCCTGCTCGGCGCTCCACCACGCGCCCTCGGTGAGGCTGGAGCCCTCCGGCACCGTGTCGGCGTAGGTGATGCCCCGGTCGCCGTCGAGCACCCAGGCGGCATCCTCCGGAGGGCGGATCTTGCTCGCCGGCACGCCGTTCAGGGCGACGATCCGGCCGCGCATCATCGGCACGTCCTCGATCTTCCCGTTCGGGGCCGAGCGCGCCAGGAAGTCCCGGAACGCGCCCGCGTCCCGCGACGGGATGTCGAGGAAGAACAGGTTCGGCGCCCGCGCGGGGAGGGTCGCGCTGATCGTGCGGCGGACATTGGCGTCGATCAGGCTCAGGGTGACGAGGAGCGTCACGCCGAGGCCGAGCGACAGGACGATGGCGGGGGTCAGCGCCCCGGGCCGGTGGAGGTTGGCAAGCGCCATCCGCGGCGCTGGCCAGCGCGGGTGCGGCAGGCGGCGGGCGAGCGCCATCAGGCCGAGCGCCACCCCGTGCAGCAGGCCGAAGGCGATGGCGGCCGCGGCGATGAAGACCAGCGCCACGCGCCGGTCGAAGGCGGTCGCCACCGACAGGCCGACCAGCGCCGCGAGGCTCGAGGCCAGCCAGATCCGGTACCGCCAGCGCGGGCTGACCCGGGCGGGATCGACCGTGTCGCGGAACAGGCCGGACACCGGCACGTCGTGGGCACGGCCCAGCGGCGTGATCGCGAAGGCGAAGGCGGTGATCAGTCCGTAGGCGGCGGCGAGGGCCAGCTCACCCGGGGCAAGCGTCGGGTTCAGCGGCAGCGGCAGGTCGGCCGAAAACAGCGCGTCCAGGACGAAGGGCAGGCTCGCGCCGACGACGAGGCCGATCAGGGTGCCGAGACCGGCGATCAGCATCACCTGCGTCAGGTAGAGGGCGACCACCTGCGAGCCCGGCGCGCCGACGCTCTTGAGGGTCGCGATCGAGGCCCGCTTGCGCTCCACGAAGGCGTGGACGGCATTGCCGACGCCGACGCCGCCGACGATCAGCGCCGTGAGACCCACCAGGGTCAGGAACTGGGTGAACCGCTCGATGCTCTTGGAAAAGCGCGGGTCGGCGTTGGAGCGCGACCGGATTTCCCAGCCGGCTTCCGGAGTCGCCGCGCGGATGCGCGCCTGGGCGGCGTCGAGATCGGCATCCGGCGCGCCGGGCGGCAGGAGGATCCGGTAGCTCCAGCGGTTGAGGCTGCCCGGCTGGACGAGGCCGGTGGCGCGGAGCGTCGGCTCCGAGATCATCAGCCGCGGCCCGAACCCGATGCCGCCGGCGATCTTGTCGGGCTCCGACACGATGGTGCCCCGGATCGCCACCGTGTGTCCGGCGAGCGCGATCCGGTCGCCGACCTTCACGTCGAGCCGGGTGAGCAGGGCCGGGTCGGCGAGCGCCCCCGGCGCCCCGTCCCGCTCCGCCAGGAGGTCGGCGAGCCGGCCCGGCGGATCGGTGGCGAGGTCGCCTGCCGCCGGATAGGTGGCCGGGTCGACGGCCTTCAGCTCGACGAGGGCCGCATCGCCGCCGCCGGCGACGGCCATGGCGCGCAGGGAGGCGACGACGTCGAGCCGGCCCTCCCGCGCCAGCGCCTGCCGCTCGGCGTCGGTCGCCTCGCGGTTGATCAGGTTGTAGGCGAGGTCGCCCCCGAGGATCCGGCGGCCCTCTCGGCCGAGCCCGTCCGACAGCGAGCGCGAGATCGACGCGACGCCCGCGATGGCCATGACGCCCAGCGCGATGCAGGCGAGGAACACCGCGAAGCCCGAGAGGCCGGCGCGCAGCTCTCGCAACGCGAGGCGCAGGGTGAGCGGGATCCGGCGGGGCGCGGGGTCGGGCCGGGTGAGCGTGCCGTGCATCAGGCCGTCACCGCCTCCTCGATCCGCCCCGAGCGCAGGCGCACGGTGCGGTCGCACAGGCGGGCGAGGCCGTTGTCGTGGGTGACGAGCACCAGCGTCGCACCGCGGTCGCGCTTGAGCCGGAACAGGAGGTCGACGATCTGCCGGCCGGTGGCCTCGTCGAGGTTGCCGGTGGGCTCGTCGGCCACCAGGATCGCCGGATCGGGAGCGACCGCCCGGGCGATAGCGACACGCTGCTGCTCGCCGCCGGAAAGCTGCGCCGGGTAATGATGCAGCCGGTGCCCGAGGCCGACCGCCTCCAGCTCGGCGCGCGCCCGCTCATGGGCACCGGGCCGGTCGGCCAGTTCCAGCGGTAGCGCCACGTTCTCCAGCGCCGTCATGGTCGGCACGAGGTGGAAGGCCTGGAACACGATCCCGATGCGCCGGCCCCGGAACCGGGCCAGGGCGTCCTCGTCGAGGCGGACGAGGTCGGTGTCCTCGATCACGACGCCGCCGGAATCCGGCCGCTCCAGCCCGGCCATGACCATCAGCAGCGTCGACTTGCCAGAGCCCGAGGGGCCGACGAGCCCCACCGCCTCGCCGCGGTCCACGGTGAGCGAGATGCCGCGCAGGATGTGAACCCGGGCTGCGCCGCGGCCGAGGCTGAGATCGATGTCCGAGAGCGCGATCGCGGGCGCGCGCTGCATCTTGCCTTGGCTCACGGGCAGGCCGATCTGTGGGCGATGACGAGCATGGCGCGCGAGGTCCTCGGTTGGCTTCGATCTTGGCTGCACGGGCCGCGGGTGCACCGCGATATGGGTTCCGCATTGGGGCCGCGCCATGACGGCGGCGCCGTGTTCCGGCGCACAGCCCTGTTTGCCGCAGCGCTAACGCTCCTGGTGGTCCCTTTCGTGACGGTGGCGCAGGCCGCTCCGGGCGAACCGGTCAAGCTCGTCGCCCTCGGCGACAGCCTGACCGCCGGCTACCGCCTGCCCAGCGATGCCGCCTTCCCCACCGTGCTGGAGCGGATGCTCAAGGCCAAGGGCGAGGCCGTGACGGTGACCAATGCCGGCGTCTCCGGCGACACCGCGACCGGCGGTCTCGACCGCGTCGACTGGTCGGTGCCGGACGGGACGGCCGGCGTGATCCTCGAACTCGGCGCCAACGACATGCTGCGCGGCACCGACCCGAAGGTGACCGAAGGGGCGCTGTCCGCGATCATCGAGCGGCTGAAGGCCCGGGGCATCCCGGTTCTGCTGGCCGGCATGCAGGCCGCCCCCAATCTCGGGCCGGACTACAAGGCGCGGTTCGACGCGATCTACCCGGACCTCGCCAAGCGCTACGGACTGACCCTCTACCCGTTCTTCCTCGACGGGATCGTCGGCGACCGCGGGCTGCACCTCGACGACATGCTGCACCCGAACCGGCAGGGCGTGGAGACCATCGCGGCGCGCATGCTGCCGACGGTCAACGCGTTCCTCGACCGACTCCGCCAGGGATCCTTACGCTGATGCCGCGCCTGTTCACGGCGCTCGCCGTCCCGCCGGAGGTCGCCGACGCCCTCAAGGCCTACCAGGGCGGCCTGCACGGTGCGCGGTGGATCGAGCCCGGTGATTTCCACGTCACCCTGCGCTTCCTCGGCGACGTCGAGGCGACCGTGGCCGAGGACGTGGTGGAGGCGCTCGCCGAGATGCGGGTTCGCCCGCCCTTGACGGTGACGCTCGACGGCCTCGGCATCTTCGGTGGCGACAAGCCGCGGGCGCTCTACGCCGCGGTGACGGCCGACCCGGCGCTCACCGATCTCCAAGCCGAGCAGGAGCGGCTGGTGCGCCGCGCCGGACTCGAGCCGGAACGGCGGAAGTTCACCCCGCATGTCACCCTGGCCCGCCTGCGCCGCGACGCGACGCCGGAGGCGACGGCGATGTACCTCTCGCAGGCGCCGGTCTTCACGCCGCTGTCGTTCGTCGTTGACCGGGTGACGCTGTTCTCGGCAAAGGACTCGACCGGCGGCGGGCCGTACCTGGCGGAGGCGGGGTTTCCGTTCGCGTGATGCGCCTGGGCTTGGTCGTTCACGTCCTTGCGAGCGAAGCGAAGCAATCCAGGGTCGCGACATGCCCCCGAACGTCGCGCTGCCCTGGGTCACTTCCCTTCGCTCGTGATGACGGAGGTTCGGCCTTCATGCGAGCCGATCACGCGATCGTCTTGCATCGGTTCACAGCCGCCGCAACGCCACGCTCTCGATCCGGTGGCTCGCGCCCTTGGTGAGGATCAGGCTCGCCCGCTGGCGCGTCGGCACGATGTTCTCGCGCAGGTTCGGCAGGTTGATCGTGGTCCAGAGCCGGTCGGCGATGTCGAGCGCCTCGGATTCCGGGATCTCAGCGTATTTCCGGAAGTAGGAGCGCGGGTCGCGGAAGGCGGTCTGGCGCAGCTTCATGAAGCGGGTGACGTACCAGCGGTGCAGGTCGTCCTCGTGGCCGTCGAGATAGATCGAGAAGTCGAAGAAGTCGGAGACGAACGGGATCGCGGTGCCGTCGCGCGGCAGGCGGGCGGGCTGGAGCACGTTCAGGCCCTCGACGATCAGGATGTCGGGGCTCTCCACCACCCGCTCCTCCCCGGGCACCCGGTCGTAGACGAGGTGCGAGTAGAGCGGCGCGGTCACGCGCTTGTGGCCGGCCTTCACGTCGTGGAGGAAGCGCAGCAGCGCGGCGGTGTCGTAGCTCTCGGGAAAGCCCTTGCGCTCCATCAGGCCGTTGGCGGCGAGCTCGGCGTTGGGCAGCAGGAAGCCGTCGGTGGTGACGAGGTCGACCTTCGGGGTGTTGGGCCAGCGCGCCAGCAGGGCGGTCAGGATGCGGGCGGTGGTCGACTTGCCCACCGCCACCGAGCCGGCGAGCCCGATGATGTAGGGCGCCTTGGTCTCGCGCTCGGCCATGAGGAAGCGCTGCGTCGCCTTGAATAGCCCCTGGGTCGCCGCGACGTAGAGGGCGAGCAATCGGGACAGCGGCAGGTAGATCGCCACCACCTCCTCGACCGAGATCGGGTCGTTGATCGATTGCAGCCGCTCCAGATCCTCCTGCTTGAGGGTGAGCGGCGTGTCGGCGCGCAGCTGAGCCCATTCCTCGCGGCTGAAGCGGCGATAGGGCGAGAGCCCGGCCGACGCTTCGAGGATCGCCTCGACCGTGCCGGGCAGCGCGGCCGCGTTCACGCGTGGCGCCTCGCGGCCTTCTCGGCGATGCCGCTCTGGGCGGTGCGCCGCTCCAGTTCGGCCATCACGGCGTCGAGTTCGACGCCGCCGGCCCGGAGCAGCACCACGAGGTGGTAGAGTACGTCCGCAGCCTCGTTCCGCAGGCCGGTCTTGTCGCCCTGCACGGCCGCGATCGCCGCCTCCACCGCCTCTTCGCCGAGCTTCTTGGCCGCCTTGGCGGGTCCCTCGGACAGGAGCTTGGCGGTGTAGGAGGTGGCCGGATCGGTCCCGGCGCGGCTCGCCACGAGGGCGGCGAGGTCGGCGAGCGTGTAGGCGGTCATGAAGCGATCTGCATGTTACGACGGCCCCTTATACAGATCAGGGCCGGATTTCGGCAGGAAACTGCGCCAGGGCCGCCCTGCGGGCAAGCGGAGCGGGTGAAGGCCGCCCGGCTTTGTCCGGGTCTCACCCGTTCGGCAGGTGCCGCGCCAGCGCCTCCAGCACGGCCATGCGCACGGCGACGCCCATCTCGACCTGCTCGCGGATCAGCGATTGCGCCCCGTCGGCGATCTCCGAAGAGATCTCGACGCCGCGGTTCATCGGGCCGGGATGCATCACCAGGGCGTCGGGCTTGGCCAGCGCCAGCTTCTCCGCATCGAGGCCGAAATAGCGGAAATACTCCTTCACGGAGGGCACGAACGAGCCGTTCATGCGCTCCCGCTGGAGGCGCAGCATCATCACGATGTCGCAGCCCACCAGACCCTTGCGCATGTCCGTGAAGGTCTCGACACCGAAGCGCTCGAGTCCGGCGGGCAGCAGCGTCGAGGGGGCGATCAGGCGGACCCGCGCCCCCATCGCCTGCAGCAGGATGATGTTGGAGCGCGCCACACGCGAGTGCAGGACGTCGCCGCAGATCGCCACCTGGAGCCCCTCGATCCGGCCCTTGTTGCGCCGGATCGTCAACCCGTCGAGCAGCGCCTGGGTCGGATGCTCGTGGGCGCCGTCGCCGGCATTGACCACCGCGCAGTCGACCTTGCGGGCGAGGAGATGGACCGCGCCGGCCGATTCGTGACGGACCACGATGATGTCGGGCCGCATGGCGTTCAGCGTCGCGGCGGTGTCGATCAGGGTCTCGCCCTTCTTCACCGAGGACGAGGCAACCGACATGTTCATGACGTCGGCGCCGAGGCGCTTGCCGGCGAGTTCGAAGGACGATTGCGTCCGCGTCGAGGGCTCGAAGAACAGGTTGATCTGCGTGCGTCCACGCAGGGTCGTGCGCTTCTTCTCCACCTGCCGCGAGATGTCGACGGCAGATTCGGCGGCGTCGAGGAGGACCTCGATGTCGGGCCGGGTCAGGCCCTCGATGCCGAGGAGGTGCCGGTGCGGGAAGGCCGGGGGCGCGGGCGTCGTCATGATGAGGCCCGGGTGTAGGTGCGGCGCGCCCGGGGGGCAAGGCTGTGTCGCAGACATCGTTCTATCCGCGGCGTGTGCCCCTTCCCAAAATAGCCTCGGACGACATGGTTTTGAGGCCCCGGCTGGCTCAATCGGCGGCAGGAGGATGCGCCCCCTCTCCCTTGCGAGAGGGGGCGCGTTGCGCTCCGTCATCAACCGTGTGCTCCCATGGGTGCAGCCGTGTTCCGAGGGGAGGCTAAGGGGCGGCTGCGGCGTTTTTTGCCGGCCGATGGTAACCGGCGCGACCCGCGCCACGTATTGGCCCGAACGGTCGGGAGCCGTACCGCTTCCGGCCCCGCGCCGCATGACCGGGATCCTGACGCTTGGCCGCCTCCCCTGCCCTCGAAGCCCCCGAGGCCGTCGACCGGCAGGGGCGCCGCTGGTTCTATCGACACCCGCTGGTGATCCGGCTGGCGCACTGGATCAACGCCGCGGTGCTGCTTGTGCTGCTGATGAGCGGCCTGCAGATCTTCAACGCCCACCCGGCGCTCTACTGGGGCGCGACCTCGACCTTCGACACCCCGGCGCTCGCCATCACGAGCAATCAGGGCCGCGACGGCGAGACCCGCGGCGTCGTGACCGTCGGCACGCACAGCTTCGACACGACCGGCGTGCTCGGCCTGTCCCGGGACGGCGGCACCGAGACGGAGCGGGCTTTCCCGTCCTGGGCGACGCTGCCGGCCGACCAGGATCTCGCCACCGGGCGGCGCTGGCACTTCTTGTTCGCGTGGCTGCTGGTGATCAACGGCGCCGGCTATCTCCTCTACGGTCTGTTCAGCGGCCAGCTCCGCCGCCGGCTGATCCCGGACGGCGACCAGATCCGCGACTTCGGCGGATCCGTGAAGGAGCATCTGCTGCTGCGCTTCCCCGAGGGCACGGAGGCCAAGCGCTACAACGTCATCCAGAAGCTCACCTATCTCGTACTGGTGCTGGGCCTGCTGCCCGCGATGGTGCTCGCCGGGCTCGCCATGTCGCCCGGAATGGACGCCGCCTGGCCCTGGCTGACGGAGCTGTTCGGCGGCCGGCAATCGGCGCGCAGCGTCCACTTCATCGCCGCCGGCCTGATCGTGCTGTTCGTGGTCGTCCACGTGGTGCTCGTGGTGGTCTCCGGCCTCGTCAACAACATGCGCGGCATGATCACCGGCTGGTTCAGCCTCGGCCGTGACCGGGAGACCGCGCGATGATCCTTCACCGCCGCAAGCTCCTCACCGCCGGCGCCGGCCTGATGGGCACCGCACTGCTCGGCGGCTGCGACCGGTTCGCCGGGACCGACTCGGGGCAGCGCGCCCTCAAGCTCGGCGAGGACGCCAACCTGTATGTCCAGCGCCTGCTGATGGCGCCCGCGACCCTGGCGCGGGAATTCCCGGCCGCGATGATCTCGCCCTGGTTCAAGCCGAACGGCTCCATCGATCCGCCGGACCGGGCCTATCGCACACTCGCGGCGAACAGATTCGCCGACTTCAAACTCACCGTCGACGGGCTGGTCGGGACCCCGCTGTCGCTCAGCCTCGCGGATCTGCGCGCCCTCCCGTCGCGGACGCAGATCACCCGCCACGATTGCGTCGAGGGCTGGAGCTGCATCGGGCAATGGGCCGGGGTGCCCCTCGCCGAGGTGCTGAAGCGGGCCGGGCTCAAGCCGCAGGCGCGCTACGCGGTGTTCCACTGCGCCGACACGCTGGAGTTCGAGGCGGGACCCAAGGGTGGGGGCAAGGGGCGCGGCCAGGGAGCGTCCCTGTGGCGCCCGACCCATCCGGGCGCGGTCCGCGAGGCCTACGTCCAGCTCGCTGCCGCCGCCGACGATTGGGGCGGCCCGGCCACAGCCACCGATGCCCCCAAGACCGATGCCCCCAAGATCGATGCCCCCACGGACGATTGGGGCCAGGGCAGCCCGGCCCCGGAGCCTGAGCAGGCGGGGATCCCGATCCGCTACTACGAGAGCATCGACCTCTACGATGCCTTCAACCCGCAGACGATCTTGGCCTACGACCTCAACGGCAAGTCGCTGCCGGTCTCGAATGGCGCGCCCCTGCGCCTGCGGGTCGAGCGCCAGCTCGGCTACAAGCAGGCCAAGTACGTGATGCGAATCGAGATGGTGGAATCGCTCGGGGGCATCGGCCAGGGCAGCGGCGGCTACTGGGAGGATCGCGGCTACGAGTGGTACGCGGGGATCTGAGCGCTCGGTGCGGCGTCTCCCCGCGCTCGCATTCCGCCAGGGTCTGACTGCGCGTGGCCGGATGGTCGGCGACCGCCCTCGCGTGCCGTTCATGCAAGCCGCCCGCGCGGCTTACGACGAGTCCCTCCGACGACGCTTGCGTCACCGACCCCATTTGACAACCCGCCGCCCGTGACCCACTTGTCCCCGGCGCGCGGCCCCGGCCCGACGGCGGGCTCATGTCCCACGCGAATTGCGATCAGAATTCGTCCGTCGCGCTCAGGTCCCGTCAGGGGCAGAGGTCTGAATGAAAGTCGTCGTCGTCGAGTCGCCGGCCAAAGCCAAGACTATCAATAAGTATCTCGGCCGCGACTATGAAGTCATCGCCTCCTTCGGGCATATCCGAGACCTGCCGGCCAAGGACGGCTCCGTGGATCCCGAACAGGATTTCCACATGGTCTGGGAGCTGGCCGACCGCGGGGCGAGCCGGGTCTCCGAGATCGCCAAGGCGGTCAAAGGCGCCGACAGGCTGATCCTCGCCACCGACCCCGACCGTGAGGGCGAGGCGATCTCCTGGCACGTGCTGGAGGCGCTCACCGCCCGAAAGGCCCTCAAGGGCATCCCGGTCGAGCGCGTGACCTTCAACGCCATCACCAAAGCCTCGGTCGAGGCGGCGATGCGCAAGCCGCGGGAGATCGACCAGGCGCTGGTCGACGCCTATCTGGCGCGCCGGGCGCTCGACTACCTCGTCGGCTTCAACCTGTCGCCGGTCCTGTGGCGCAAGCTCCCGGGCGCCCGCTCGGCCGGGCGCGTGCAGTCGGTGGCGCTCCGCCTCGTCGTCGAGCGCGAGATGGAGATCGAGCGGTTCAAGCCGCGCGAGTACTGGACGCTCATCGCCACGCTGACGACCGCCGACGGCGCGATATTCGAGGCCCGCCTCGTGGGCGCCGACGGCAAGCGGATCCAGCGCCTTGACGTCGGCTCCGGCGACAAGGCGGCCGCCTTCAAGCGCGACCTGGAACTCGCGACCTTCCATGTGGCGAGCGTCGAGGCGAAGCCCGCCAAGCGCCACCCGCAGCCGCCGTTCACGACCTCGACCCTGCAGCAGGAGGCCTCGCGAAAACTCGGGATGGCGCCGGCCCAGACCATGCGGGTCGCCCAGCGCCTCTACGAGGGCGTCGATGTCGGCGGCGAGACGGTCGGCATCATCACCTACATGCGGACCGACGGCGTCGACATGGCGCCGGAGGCGATCCAGGACGCCCGCCGGGTGATCGGCAAGGAGTTCGGCGACCGCTACGTGCCCGACGTGCCGCGCAAGTACAGCGTCAAGGCCAAGAACGCCCAGGAGGCCCACGAGGCGGTGCGGCCGACCGACATGGGCCGCCTGCCGAAGGCGGTGGCACGGCACTTGGAGCCCGAGCAGGCCAAGCTCTACGACCTGATCTGGACCCGCACCATGGCGAGCCAGATGGAATCGGCCGAGCTGGAGCGGACCACCGTGGACGTCACCGCGAAGGTCGGCCCCCGTCAGATCGACCTGCGCGCCACCGGCCAGGTGGTGAAGTTCGACGGCTTCCTGACCCTCTACCAGGAGGGCAAGGACGACGAGGAGGACGAGGAGAGCCGCCGCCTGCCGCCGATGAAGGCCGGCGACCCGCTCACCCGCGAGCGGATCAGCTCGACCCAGCACTTCACCGAGCCGCCGCCGCGCTATTCCGAGGCGAGCCTCGTGAAGCGCATGGAAGAGCTCGGCATCGGCCGGCCCTCGACCTACGCCGCTGTCCTCCAAACCCTGCGGGATCGCGAATACGTCAAAATCGAAAAGAAGCGGCTGCAGCCGGAGGATAAGGGGCGGCTCGTCACGGGCTTCCTGGAGAGCTTCTTCCGGCGCTACGTCGAGTACGATTTCACGGCCGACCTGGAGGAGCAGCTCGACCGCGTCTCCAACGCCGAGATCGACTGGCGGTCGGTGCTGCGCGACTTCTGGCGCGATTTCTCCGCGGCGATCGGCGAGACCAAGGAGCTGCGCGTCACCGACGTGCTGGAGGCGCTGAACGGTCTGCTCGGGCCGCACATCTTCCCCGACCGGGGCGACGGCGCGAACCCGCGGACCTGCACGGTCTGCGGGACCGGACAGCTGTCGCTGAAACTCGGCAAGTTCGGGGCCTTCATCGGCTGCTCGAACTACCCGGAATGCAAGTACACCCGCCAGCTCTCGGCCTCGGGCGTCGACGGCGAAGGGGACGGCTCCTCGGCCGAGGGTGGCCAGCCCGGCGTGCGGGTGCTCGGCAACGATCCCAAGACCGGCCTGCCGGTGACGCTCCGCGACGGCCGGTTCGGGCCGTTCCTGCAACTCGGCGAGGCCTCCACCGAGAAGGGTGCGGAGAAGCCGAAGCGCTCGTCGCTGCCGAAGGGGCTCAGCCCCTCGGCGGTGGATCTGGAGAAGGGGCTGGCGCTGCTGGCGCTGCCCCGCGAGGTGGCGCGCCACCCCGAGACCGGCGAGCCGATCCTGGCCAATCTCGGCCGCTTCGGACCCTACGTGCAGCACGGGAAGACCTACGCCAACCTCGGCAAGGACGACGACGTGCTGGAGATCGGCGGCAACCGCGCCATCGACCTGATCGTCGCCAAGGAGCAGGGCGGCGGTCGCGGCCGTCCGGCCGCCGATCCCGGCCGGCCGCTCGGCACGGACGCGGCGAGCGGGCGCGACCTCGTGGTCAAGGCCGGCAAGTACGGGCCCTACGTCACCGACGGCGAGGTGAACGCCACGCTGCCGAAGACCATGAACGCCGAGGCGCTGACGCTCGACGAGGCCATCGCCCTGGTCAACGCCAAGCGGGCCTCGGGCGGCGGTAAGCCGGCCAAGCGCGGGGCGGTTCGCAAGACATCCGCGCGCGCTGCGAGCGGCGACAAGCCGGCGGCCAAGAAGACGGCTGCGAAGAAGCCTGCGGCGAAGAAGGCCCCGGCGAAGAAGACGGGCGCCGGCTGACGCCCTCGGTCATCGGTGCTCTCCGTGTCTGAAAGGTGGCCGAGCCCGGGCGCGCCGACGCGGCGACCGGGCGTATTCTGCCTGCGCAGAAAGCCTCGCCCGGCGGCTCAGACCAGATACGTGATGGTCGCCGCCAGGGCCGTCGCGAAGGTCGCCAGGGCGATCGTGGTGGAATTCACAAGGGCTCGGCCGGGGGGCATACCGGCGGCATCGTCGTCGCAGCCGAAGGCAGCACCGGCCGCGTGCTCGAAGCGGATCAACGTCAGGCGGCGGGCCTCGATCGCGGCATCGCTCATGGACTGCGCCTCCCTGACCACGGTCAAGATTAATCTGCGCCACCAACGTCGATCGTCCCGTTCCGTTCCGGTGGCGGCCTTTGGGTGCCGGACGGGCGGGTCACGGGAAAGCCTTAACCCATCGTTGTGCAACGTCGTGATGACGGACGGCCCTGCCCGGCCGGGACTCGATAGCCCTCGGGCTCTCGCTCGCGGCGGCGCAGCATGCGATGGTGCGGTCACGTCGCCCGAGGGCGAACGGCTTTGATGTTTATGATTTGTTCCGCTATCGTGCGGGGATGAAGGCGCATGCATCACGATCCCAGAACCGTCTGCGGGAATCCGAGCCGGCCGATGCGGCGCGTCCGCGGGGGCCGCGCGTGAGCGATCCGGCCCGCGACCTGTTCGGGCCGGGCGGCAAGGCGGCCGCCCCGGCATCTCCGTCTCGCGCGCCGGAGCCGCGCCGGCGCCTGGACGCCACGGCCTCGGTGACGGCGCTGGCCGCGGCCGAGCCCGATTCCGGCTACACGGCCTCCGATATCGAGGTGCTGGAGGGGTTGGAGCCGGTCCGGCGCCGCCCCGGCATGTATATCGGCGGCACCGACGAGCGGGCGCTGCACCACCTCTTCGCCGAGGTGATCGACAATTCCATGGACGAGGCGGTGGCGGGCCACGCCAGCTTCATCGAGGTGGAGCTGGAGGAGACCGGCGCCCTCGTGGTCACCGACAACGGCCGCGGCATCCCGGTCGACCCGCATCCGAAATTCCCCGGCAAGTCGGCGCTGGAGGTCATCATGACCACGCTGCACGCCGGCGGTAAGTTCGACTCGAAGGTCTACGAGACCTCGGGCGGCCTCCACGGCGTCGGCATCTCCGTGGTGAACGCGCTCTCCGACCTGCTTGAGGTCGAGGTGGCGCGCAACCAGACCCTCTACCGCCAGACCTTCTCGCGCGGCCATGCGCAGGGGTCCCTGGAACTGGTGGGCCGGGTGCAGAACCGGCGCGGCACCCGGGTCCGCTTCCACCCCGACGCGCAGATCTTCGGCTCGCTGAAGTTCGACCCGCGCCGCCTGTTCAAGATGGCGCGCTCGAAGGCCTACCTGTTCGGCGGCGTCGAGATCCGCTGGCGCTGCGCCCCCGCCCTCCTCGAGGGGCTGGAGGGCGTACCGGCGGAGGCCGTTCACCGCTTCCCCGACGGCCTGCGCGACTATCTCGCCCGGGACATCGACGGCAAGGACCTGGTCACGGAGGCGATGTTCGCCGGCAAGATCACCAAGCCGGGCTCGCACGGGTCGCTGGAATGGGCGGTGGCCTGGATGGTCACCGAGGACGGGTTCTCGCATTCCTACTGCAACACGATCCCGACGCCGGAGGGCGGCACCCACGAGGCCGGCCTGCGGGTCGCCCTGCTGCGGGGCCTGCGCGAGCATGCCGAGCGGGTGAACCAGGCCAAGCGCATGACCGCCGTCACCACCGACGACGTCATGGCGACCTGTGCGTCGATGCTGTCGGTCTTCATCCGGGAGCCCGAGTTCCAGGGCCAGACCAAGGACAAGCTCGCCACCGTCGAGGCGCAGCGCATCGTCGAGACGGCGGTGCGCGACGCCTTCGATCATTGGCTCGCCGCCTCCCCGGCCCAGGCCAACAAGGTTCTCGACTGGGTGATCGACCGGGCCGAGGAGCGCCTGCGCCGGCGCCAGGAGAAGGAGGTCGCCCGCAAGAGCGCGACCCGCAAGCTCCGCCTGCCCGGCAAGCTCGCCGACTGCTCGGCCGCCGGCACTGCCGGCTCCGAGATCTTCATCGTCGAGGGCGATTCCGCCGGCGGCTCGGCCAAGCAGGCCCGCGACCGGGCGACCCAGGCGATCCTCCCCTTGCGCGGCAAGATCCTCAACGTCGCCTCGGCGAGCCGGGACAAGCTCGGCGCCAACCAGTTGATCTCGGACCTCACCCTGGCGCTCGGCTGCGGCACCGGCACGGCGTTCCGCGAGGCGGACCTGCGCTACGACAAGGTGATCATCATGACGGACGCCGACGTCGACGGCGCCCACATCGCCTCGCTGCTGATCACCTTCTTCTACCGGCAGATGCCGAAGCTGATCGACCGCGGGCACCTCTACCTCGCGATCCCGCCGCTCTACCGGCTGCAGCAGGGCTCGAAGGTGGCCTATGCCCGCGACGACGCGGACCGGGAGCGGATCACCAAGACGGTGTTCAAGGGCGGCAAGGTCGAGATCGGGCGGTTCAAGGGCCTGGGTGAGATGATGCCGGCCCAGCTCAAGGAGACCACCATGGACCCGAAGAAGCGCACGCTCCTGCGCGTCGCGGTCTTGGACGAGGCCCGGGAATCCACTGGCGACACGGTCGAGCGCCTGATGGGCAACAAGCCGGAGGCGCGCTTCGCCTTCATCAGCGAGCGCGCGGCCTTCGCCGAGGGGGCCGATCTCGACATCTGAGAACGCGGCATCGGCGCGGCTCCTGTCGCGCCGGGCGGTGGGCCTGCGCGAGAGGCTGCGACGGCGTCGGCAGCCTATCGCGGCGCGGCGAGCGCCTTGGCCGGGTCGAAGGGTTGGGCGGCCGCCACCGTGTCGGTGCTCAGGGTGAGGATCGCCGAGTACCGCTCGCCGCCGGGCCGCAGGACCACGGCTCCGGGCTCCACCGCGATGACCTTGCTGCCGAGGCCGAGGAACCCGCCGACGTCGATCACCACCGCCTTCAGTATTCCGCCATCGGTGATCAGAAGGTCGTCGATCTTACCGACGCTGTCGCCGGCGGCGTTGCGCACCGGCACGCCGATCATCTTGGTGGCCAGGAAGGCGACGGGCTTGAGCCCCTGACGCTTGGCGGCTTCCTCGGCGCTCGCCGCCTCCATCAGCCGGCCGGTCCCTTTGCCGTCCGTGGAGGTGCCCGGCCCCGTGCCCGGCAGGACCGTACCCTTGCCGATCACGGTCGCGTCCTGCGCACCGGCCGGTGCGTTCGCCAGACAGAGGGCTGCGAGGGACAGAAGAAGAACTCGGCTTCGCATCGCGGATCGCTCCCGAGCGCCCGGTCCCTGCGTCGGATGTCTCCGGGGCGCCGCGATCTCAATCCCGGGCCGCGACGACGGTTCCGGCTTCCCCTGTCGCACCCGGCCGGAGGCCCGAACATGCGAAAGGGCTCGGCCTTCCGGCCGAGCCCTTCCACCGCACAGAGCCGGTCGTGCCGGCTCCGCCGTTCGATCTTAGTACGAGCCGAACTTGTAGTTCAGGCCGGCGCGGACGACGGCGAACTCGGTCTTGGCGGCGGCGCCGTTGAGGTAGGCGGTGCCGTTCGGGGCCAGCAGGTTGCCGTAGAACACGCCGCCGGCCGAGTTCTTCTGACGGTCGAGGCTGACGTACAGGCCTTCGACCTTCAGCGTGACGGCCGAGGAGCGGAAGAAGTTCAGGAACGAGTCGGTGGGCAGGGCGTACTCGACGCCGCCGCCGGCGGCCCAGCCGGTGCGGAAGCTGTCGCGGAAGCGGTTGCCAGCGAAGTTCTGGTCGTCCTGGCCCGAGCCGTAGGCGAAGCCGCCGGTGCCGTACACGAGGGTGCGGTCGAAGGCGTAGCCGAGGCGGCCACGCACGGTGCCGAAGTAGTCGAGGCCGTTGCCGCTGGTGGCGACGAAGGCGCGCGGGGGAGCGAAGGCGATGCCGGTGGTGCCGCCGAAGGCGTAGTTCTGAGTGGCGTTGGCGCGGCGGGCGAAGTCGACGTACTGGGCGTCGGCCTCGAAGCCGATCACGACACCGGAGCCCGGCGTGAACTGGTAGTTGTAGCCGATCTGGGCGCCGCCCGAGAAGCCGTCGTTGTTGCTGCGGTTGTTGACGCTGACGACGCCGGCGGTGCCGGGCGAGTTGATCAGCGAGCCGGCCGGCAGGGCGTAGTTGCTGGTGTTGCGGCTGCTGGCGTCGAAGCCGTAGCCGGCGTTCACACCGACGTAGAAGCCGGTCCAGGTGAACACCGGCACCGGCGTGAACACCGGCGGCGGCGCGGCGCGGCGCGGCAGGTCGGCGGCGGACGCCGCGGCAGTCAGGCCGGCGAGGACGGTGGATGCGAGGAGAAGCTTCTTCATGATGGTGTCGGTCCTGGGGTTAGCTTGAGCCGGCAGCCTTCTAGGCGCTCTCGGATGGCGGGTCTGTCGCTTTCCTGCAACAAGCCTCCTCAGACTAGGTCGATCCCGTCAACGAAAGATGAAGACTAACAGACCCTCTGCTCGAGCAGCCGCCTCGATTGCGGTCTGGGATGCCGTCGGGACACCTGGAAAAGCGAGGGCGACTACCTGAGTTGCGGGTCATGCATATTCTGAAACGCCCCCGCGGCCTGCCCGAGATCATTCAATGTCTCCGAAGGGGCAGAAAGAGGGAGGCGTTTTATTCCGGCACAACTTTCGCCGCGGTGCGGGGCCGTCGTAAGCGGTCGGTTAACCCTGTTCTCCGATGGTTCTGGGATGAGAGCCGGCCCCCACCCGGCGGAGACAGCCGTCCATGCAAAGCCCTGACGACCGGAGCCGGACGACCTTCGGCAAGCGCCGGGCGCCGGACGCCGTCCCCGACCTCCCTGTCCGGCGGGAGGCCCGTGTCCGGTCGGGCAGGACCGCCGGCCCCCTCCCCTGGGCGCTCCGCATGGCCGGGATCGTCGGAATCGTGGGCGTGATCGTCGCCTACCAGCTCGCGCGCCTGAACCGGCCGAACGTGGTCGCCCTCGCGACCGCGACGTCGTTGAGCGATCCCGAGACGACGGGTGCCATCGCCTCCGCCCGGGTCACCCGCCTTGACCCCTGCGGGCTCCCCGCGACCGACCCGCTTCGGCCCTGATCACGCGGAATTTGGCGGCGGATCCCTTGTGTGTGATAGCGTCTCGCCGACATTGCGAGATTGACAAGTCGCGCCAAGGCCCTAACTGACAGAAACCACGCGCCCCGCGGCCCCGGGAGCGTCCGATCGCCCCGCGTGAGCCTTTCCCAGCCGTTGCCGCGACGGTGTCCTTCGCGCCGGCCGGGCGCGCAACGGTTCCTGAACGCAAATGCCTTTTTCCGACCTGGGACTGAGCGAGAAAGTCCTGAACGCCGTCGAAGCGGCGGGTTACACCGAGCCGACGCCGATCCAGGCCGAGGCCATCCCCCATGTGCTGGCACGCCGCGACGTCCTCGGCATCGCCCAGACCGGCACCGGTAAGACTGCGGCCTTCACGCTGCCGATGCTGACCCTCTTGGAGAACGGCCGCGCCCGCGCCCGGATGCCGCGCACGCTGATCCTGGAGCCGACGCGCGAACTGGCCGCCCAGGTGGTCGAGAATTTTGATCGCTACGGCACCAACCACAAGCTCAACGTCGCGCTGATCATCGGCGGCGTGTCCTTCGCCGATCAGGATGCCAAGCTGATGCGCGGCACGGACGTGCTGATCGCCACGCCGGGCCGCCTCCTCGATCATTTCGAGCGCGGCAAGCTCCTGCTCACCGGCGTGGAGCTGCTGGTCATCGACGAAGCCGACCGCATGCTCGACATGGGGTTCATTCCCGATATCGAGCGCATCGTCAAAATGGTGCCGTTCACCCGGCAGACCCTATTCTTCTCCGCGACCATGCCGCCTGAGATCGAGCGGCTGGCGGACATGTTCCTGCACAATCCCCAGCGGGTCGAGGTCGCTCGTCCCGCCTCGACGGCCACGACCATCACCCAGCGCCTGGTCGCGACCGGCGCAGAGGGGCATGCCAAGCGCGAGCGCCTGAGGGACTTGATCCGCGGCGAGGCGGAACTCAAGAACGGCATCATCTTCTGCAACCGCAAGCGCGACGTCGCGCTGCTGCAGAAGTCGCTGGTCAGCCACGGCTTCGACGCCGCCGCCCTCCACGGCGATATGGACCAGCGGGCGCGCACCGCGGCCCTGGATGCGTTCCGCAACGGCGAGACCGCCCTCCTGGTGGCCAGCGACGTGGCGGCGCGCGGCCTCGACATCCCTGCGGTCAGCCACGTCTTCAACTTCGACGTGCCGCATCACCCAGAGGATTACGTCCACCGGATCGGCCGCACCGGTCGCGCCGGCCGGAGCGGCGCGGCCTTCACGCTGGTCGCTCCCGAGGATACCCGCTCCCTCGGCGCCATCGAAGCGCTGATCGGCCAGCCGGTGCCCTGGCTGGACGGCGATCTGACGACGGTGGCCGAGTCGTCCGGCGATACCGCCACGCGTCACCGCGGCCGGTCGGGCGAGAGCCGGCGCGGTCCGCGCTCCACGAAGGCCGGCACCGCCCGGGGCGTCAAGAGCACCGGAGATGCCGAGGCAGCACCCCGCGAGCGCTCGAAGGCGCGGGCCAGCCGCGCTGGATCGGCCGCGCCGCGATCCGAGAGCCGCCCGGAAAGCCGTCCCGAGGCGCGTACCGAGCGGCGCCCCGACAGCCGCGCGACGTCACGCGGCGGCGAGGCCGGGCGCGAGGAGCGTGGGCGCCGGATCGAGGCGGACGGGGATACGCCGGTCGGCCTGGGCGCGCACGTCCCGGCTTTCTTGCTTCGACCAGTCTTGGCGAAGAAGGAGAAGTAACAAAGGTCCCTTCGGGCTTAACTGTCCGGCTACCAGACAGTCGTATATCAGGTCAGGGCTGCGGCGCAGGCGCGTCGGTCGCCCCGGACCACGGGATACGGATGAGCCAGGAGACCTATTCGGACCGCGATCGCAGCTTCGCCCTGGCGAAGCGCAGCCACGATCTGATCCGCGATTACGGCCCCTCCGCGACGCCGCGTGCCTACGCGGTGTGGTACGGCTACGTGTCGGGGGAGCTGCCGCTCCTCACCGACGCGGTGAAGCGCCTCACCACCCAGAACGGCTGCCTCACCGAAGGCGATATCGACGACCTGCACGAGACCTATCTCGACGGGCGGCGTCTCGCGAGCACGACCGACGACGTCAGCCGCGTGGTGCTCGGCGAGATCGCGGCGGTGACGGAGATCCTGGACCTGTCGCTGGGCTCGACGGCACAGTACAGCGAGTCGCTGCGCGGCGTGGCCCAGGACCTCTCGCAGGGCCTTCCGAGCCGGGCTCGGTTCGGCGAAATCGTCGCGACGCTGGTCGCGACGACCCGGGAGGTTGCCGCCAACAACCGGATCCTTGAAGCGCGCATGCGCGAGACCCGCACCGAGATCGAGACCCTGCGCGAGAAGCTGGAGGCGACCCGGCGCGAGAGCTTGACCGACGCCCTGACCGGCCTGGCCAACCGCAAGCATTTCGAGGAAAGCCTCAAGGCGGCCATGGAGGCCGCGCGGGCGCGCACCACCCCGATGAGCCTGATCATCCTCGACATCGACTTCTTCAAGCGCTTCAACGACCTGTACGGCCATCTCACGGGCGATCAGGTCCTGCGGCTCGTGGCGATCGTGATGCGGGAGAATGCCGGGAAGCAGGCGCAGCTGGCCCGGTTCGGCGGCGAGGAGTTCGGCATCATCCTCCCCGGGGTCGAACGGACCGCGGCCAAGCAGGTGGCCGAGACGGTTCGCGCCAGTGTCATGGGTCGCGAACTGGTGAAGCGCTCGACCGGCGAGTCGCTCGGTAAGATCACGATTTCCCTCGGCGTTGCGGTGCTGCGCCCGGGCGACACGCCGGCCTCGCTGATGGAGCGGGCCGACCTATGCATGTTCGCGGCCAAGCGCGCGGGCCGCAACCGCGCCTTCGACGACACGTCCGAGTCGTTGTCGCAGGTGGCGTAGGCGGGCTTCGCAGACGCGGTCTCTGCCGGGTCTGCGGATTGTCCCGCCGGGAGCGTCCGCCGCTCATCGGCGGCAAGCCCGCCATCCGCGGCACGAGGCCGTCTTTGCCGGATGCGGCGCGCGAGCCCCATTCCCGCCGGGGCGATGCGCCCGATACGTCCGAGCGGCTATCGCCCGTCGCGAACCGGAGCGTGCCGAGGCCGCGCCCGCTCAGCGGCGGACGCCCCTCGGGAATTCTCTCAGGCCGGCGCGGCCAGGCGGTCCGCGGAGACCGGCGTGATCGCCACCGACTCCCCGCAGCCGCAGGCCGAGGTCTGGTTCGGATTGTTGAACACGAACTGAGACGCCAGCTTGTTGGTGGTGAAGTCCATCTCGGTGCCGAGGAGGAACAGCACCGCTTTCGGGTCGACGAACACGCGCACGCCGCGATCCTCGACCACGTCCTCGCCGGGCTTGACCGCCTCGGCATATTCCATCGTGTAGGACATCCCGGCACAGCCGCCGTTCCGGACGCCGACGCGGAGACCGGCGATCGGCCGGTCGGCCTCCGCCATGATCGCCTTGATCCGATCGGCGGCACGATCGGTCAGCGAGAGAACCTTGAAGCTAGCGGACATCGTCACCCTCCCGCCCATCCGGGTTCAAGGCCCGGGGACGCGCATTCTGACAGGCCTAAGATAAGCATTGGGTGAAGCCCGGTCCACCGCGCCCGGGTCACACCGCCCCGGCAATCGCCGCCTCAGGCCGCATCGCCGGTCAGGCGCGCGAAGGCCGCGAGATCGACATTGCCGCCGCTGATCACCACGCCGACACGCTTGTCCGTCACATCCACCAAGCCGTTCAGCACCGCGGCGGCCGCGAGGCAGCCCGTCGGCTCGACGACGAGCTTCATCCGGCTCGCGAAGAACCGCATGGTTTCGACGAGCTGCGCGTCGGTGACGGTGAGGATCTCGGACACCTGCGCACGGATAATCGCGAAGGTGAGGTCGCCGAGCGCCGTCGATTGCGCCCCGTCGGCGATGGTGCGGGGTACCGGGATCGTGACGATCCGGCCCTCGCGGAACGAGCGCTGGCCGTCATTGCCGGCCTCCGGCTCGACGCCGATCACCCGGCAGCCCGGGGACAGGGCGGCGGCGGCGAGCGCGCAGCCCGCGAGCTGGCCGCCGCCACCGAGGCAGGCCACCAGCACGTCGAGGGGACCCGCCGTCTCGATCAGCTCCTGGGCCAGAGTCCCCTGCCCGGCGATGACGTCGGGGTGGTTGAAGGGCGGGATCAGCGTCAGGCCGCGCGCCTGCCCGATCTCCCGGCCCAATGCCTCACGGTCCTGGGTGTAGCGGTCGTACAGGACCACCTCGGCGCCGTAGCCGCGGGTGGCCGCGATCTTCGCAGCCGGCGCGTCGCCCGGCATGATGATTGTGGCTGGCGTGCCGAGAAGCCGGCTCGCCAGGGCGATCGCCTGGGCGTGGTTGCCGGAGGAATAGGTGATCACCCCCCGGGCGCGGGCCGCCTCCGGCAGGGCGCTGATCGCGTTGTAGGCGCCGCGGAACTTGAAGGCACCGGCCCGCTGCAGGTTCTCCGCCTTGAAGAACAGCTTTGCGCCGGTCATCGCGTCGGCGGTGCGGGACGTCAGGACCGGCGTGCGGTGCGCCACGCCCGCGATGCGCTCCGCCGCGCGCGCCACGTCGGCGTAGGTGGGAAGGGCGCTGGTCGCCTCGACGTGTTCGCCCTGCATCGTGGTCGCGCCTCGCTCGAATCCCCTGCGGCTGTCTCATACGGAGGTTTCGGGCCGGGCGCATCCTGCCGATTCACGCGGGCAAGCGAAGCCATTCGCCCGTTCGCGGCATATCTCCGCAGGAACGCTGGGGGGCGGCATCACTACGGCACTTCACGATGAAAGATGCAGCCCAGAGTAAATGTCTCAGATCATCGTCGAGGTTAATAATCTATACGAGCTTCTACCGGAAACAGCGTCTCCCTGAGGAGACGGTTCGCAGCGGGATAGGTCGGACGAGAGCGGCTGAAATCCCGGGAGGCGCAGCAGATCCAATGCGGGGAACGGCACCCTTATTTTCTCCCATCGGTGCCGAGGCGGGTTTGTGCTGCAGCCCCGGGATGCACTCGCACACCATCATGGCCCGGCTAAAAGAACAGCCTGCGAGACCTTGCCGAGGATTTTACGCCTATCCTCATCAAGTGCGAACGACGAAGGATCGAGGTAGGCACAGATCGTGGCCCAGGGATCAATGGGTGTTCGTGAGACACGCCATCGAACCGTTGCTCTACGCCAGGATCGAACCTGATCCTGGGCATTATGCGCATGGATTACTGAACCCGAAGAGACAGATCCAGGCAAACGCCGTCGAACTGTCGACGGTCAATTTTGAGCACGGCCCGGTCCCCATCATATTCGGCTATGCCGGGCTCCAGTTGGCCTTCGACCGTGCGTTCACGGATGCGGGCGAAGATTACGATCGGATGAAAGCGGCGGATTGGCTGGATTGGCCCCTGTGCTTCGGCGTCCGCGTTGTGGATGGCGGTGAATGGGACGCTGCCGATGAGCACGGAGGCATCGATTTCGAGGTCGTCATTGGCTGCCCTACTAGTCGATCACTTCATCGGCCATGGCGACCAGATTTTGCTTGAATTCGAATCCTATGGCCTTCGCCGCTCTCATATTGATGACAAAATGATATTGTCTTGGTTGATATATCGGTATATCTCCAGGCTTATCGCCTCTGAATATCCAGGCAATTTGATCTGCGGCTCGGGTCCAAATATCTGCGATATCCAGGTCGTGAGCCATGAGACCACCTTCGTCAACGTAGGCGCGGTATGGATATAGAGTGGGAATTCGATTATCCTGCGCCAGCTTGACTATGAGTTCTCCGTATGTGCGGTTTTCAGCCGCGCTACTCACCAATATGGCATCCGCCCGCTTCGACGCTTCGGAGAAAGCCTTGGTGTATTCAGCCTCGCCGTGAGGATTTTCAACGGGCGGTCCAATCAGTTCCACGCCTATCTTCAGAGCCGCAGCCTCGACCCCAAGGCCAACTGCTGTCGTCCATGTGGAATCCGGAGCGACATAGAAGACCCTGGACATGCCCGGCACGGCTTCTTTGAGAAGCGCCATCCGCTTCACCCAGATCTCGATCCCTGGATCAACGGACGCACCCGTGATGTTGCCGCCTGGATGTGAAAGTGAGGTCACTAGTCCGTAAGCAACCGGATCGCTCATCACGCCAACAATTGGGATCGTGCTGGTCAACTTTCGAAGGCGTGAGACTGTCTTGCCGCTAATCGCGAGAATCACATCAGGATTCGCTGCGACAACAGTTGCAGCGAGTTCGCGCAACGCCTCTGTTGAGCCCATCGCGGAATATCGGCTGATTTCAAGATTCTTTCCTTCGGCATATCCAAGCTTGTCGAGATGCTTGAGCGCATTGCCGACAAGGTTGCTATTTTTTATGGTTAGTTTTTCTAATGGTTCTGATGGGTGTAAGATGGCCAGTCTATGGACAGGCTCGCCTTGAAAAGCTTTAGCGCCGCACTGATACCCCACATAGATGAGACCAGAAGCCAAAAACCGTCGACGCTTCATCGCTGGACCGCCGAGTCGCGGTGAGTAGGATGCCCCATACAATCACGGGGTTGTAGATTTGAAAATCCTCGCCCCGTGGACTCCGGTCGTGCTCTTACAGCCCCGATGGCGTACCGGTTGTTCAGCGCCCTTCAGCGGCCAACGATCAAGTCGCACGCAACCGAGACACTGTGCCCATGTCCGCACTCACCGTCATGTTCATCCGTCACGCCGAGAAGCCGGGCGGTGGCTTCCCCGGCGACGGCTCCGCGGTCGATGGCACTACTGACGACAAGTCGCTTGTGATTCGTGGATGGCAGAGGGCCGGGGCTTGGGCTGCGCTGTTTGGATCTGACCGATGCAGCGCCGACTATCCGAGACCCAACCTCATCTGCGCGGCCAAGCCCGAGCCGGTGACGAAGAAGGCCAAGTTCAGCCACCGTCCGTTCGAAACCGCGACACCCCTTGCTGAACGTTTGGGAATACCCCTCAAGACGGATTATGGCGTCTCACAGGAACGCGAACTGGCCGAAGAGATAGGGAAGCTCACCGGAGTCGTGGTCGTCTTCTGGGAGCACAAGGCCATCGTGACGGACCTGATCCCGGCCTTGAAGGGGAGTCAGAGCATCCCGGGCGTTCCGACCAAGTGGGACTCTGACCGCTTCGACGTGGTGCTTCGTTTCGACAGGGCTGTGCCGGACGCGCCATGGTCATTCCGCCAACTGTCCCCGCGTCTTATGAGTGGCGACAGCGATGCGCCGTTCTCACAGCTTGAGGGCTGAAACAGCGGTTGGCCGACGATGATGATGACCGCGACTGATCTGTGCCTCCGTCTTGGCGCTTCAGTGGTCGCCGGCATGGTTGTCGGCGTTGATCGAGAGATGCACGCCAAGTCGGTCGGCGTCCGAACTCTTGGGTTGGTCGGCCTGGGATCGGCTCTCGTAACGATGGCGGGTTCAGGGTTCCTGGCCGAAGGTGTCGACGCCAACGCCAGCCGGGCCATTCAGGGCATCGTCACGGGCATCGGTTTCCTGGGCGCGGGTGTCATCGTCAAAGGTGCGCGCAAATCACACGTCCACGGTATGACCACGGCCGCTGCCATCTGGGTAACGGCCGCGCTCGGGATATCGTGCGGGGTTGGCGCCTATCTTCCCGTCGCGGTCGGACTGATTCTGCTGCTGCTCCTGATTGGGATCGGCGGCCGCATTGACCGGATCATCGACGCACGATGGTTGAAGAGGCACGGGCGCGATGGGCCGAAGGCGGACGCGTCAGAACAGGGAAGCGCGCCACCAGATTAGCCTGCGACTTTAGCACGAGGCCGTCGGAAACGGTCTGTCACGGCTTCTTGGCCCGGGCACGGATCTGCGGTTGATGCTGGTGGCTCCGGTACGTCCGCTGTCACAGGTTCTGTCACACTCCGCTGGCGAAAATGCCCCGGAATGCTCCCCAATCGTGGGTCCCGGGGCATCGGTTCGACAGTAGCCCTTCGGCCGCCCTAGGCTTGTAGGGCTCTGTTGAAGAATGAGTTTTCAGACTACGTGTGGATGACCTTGCCGTAGGCATCGAGCACGCTCTCGTGCATCATCTCGCTGAGCGTCGGGTGCGGGAACACCGTGTGCATCAGCTCCTCCTCGGTGCTCTCCAGGTTCATCGCCACCACGTAGCCCTGGATCAGCTCGGTCACCTCGGCGCCGACCATGTGGGCACCGAGCAACTGGCCGGTCTTGGCATCGAACACGGTCTTGATCAGACCGTCCGGCTCGCCCAGCGCGATTGCCTTGCCGTTGCCCGCGAAGGGGAACCGGCCGACCTTGACCGAGAAGCCCTGCTCCTTGGCCTTGGCCTCGGTGAGCCCGACGCTGGCGATCTGCGGCTGGCAGTATGTGCAGCCCGGGATCTTGGCCTTGTCCATCGGGTGCGTGTGCAGGCCCTTGATGGTCTCGATGCAGATGACGCCCTCGTGCTCGGCCTTGTGGGCAAGCATCGGCGGGCCGGCGACGTCGCCGATGGCGTAGAGGCCGGGTACGTTGGTGCGGCCGAGCCCGTCCGTCACCACGATCCCGCGGTCGATCTTCACGCCGAGCTTCTCGAGGCCGATGCCCTCGATGTTGCCGACCACGCCTACCGCCGAGATCAGCTTCTCGGCCGTGATCTGCTGGGTCTTGCCGTCGCCACCCTCGACGGTGGCGGTGACGGAGTCGGCACCCTTCTCGACCTTCGTGACCTTGGCGCCGGTGAGGATCTTGATGCCCTGCTTCTCGAACCGCTTGCGGGCGAGGCCGGCGATCTCGGCATCCTCCACGGGCAGGATCTGCGGCAGCAGCTCCACCACGGTCACCTCGGCGCCCATGGTGCGGTAGAACGAGGCGAACTCGATGCCGATCGCGCCCGAGCCCATCACCAGCAGGCTCTTGGGCATCGCCTCGGGGACCATAGCCTCGTAGTAGGTCCAGATCAGCTTCTTGTCGGGCTCGATCCCGGGGATCGCACGAGGACGCGCACCGGTCGCCACGATGATGTGCTTGGCCTGGTAGGTGCCGGCCCCCTTGGCGCCCTTCGGCGCCTCAGCGCGCGTGGTCTCCTTCACGGTAACCTGCCCGGGCTGGTTGCCCTGGGCCGCGCTGTCGACCGAGGCCTCGCCCCAGATCACGTCGACCTTGTTCTTCTTGAGCAGCATGCCGACGCCGCCGTTGAGCCGGCCCGAGACGCCGCGGGAGCGTTTCACGATCGCGGCGGTGTCGAACCCGACCTTTTCCGCCGTCAGTCCGTAATCGCCCGCGTGCTGGAAGTAGTGGTAGATCTCGGCCGAGCGCAGCAGCGCCTTGGTGGGGATGCAGCCCCAGTTCAGGCAGATGCCGCCGAGATGCTCGCGATCGACCACGGCGGTCTTGAAGCCGAGCTGCGCCGCGCGGATCGCCGTGACGTAGCCGCCAGGCCCGGCGCCGATGATGAGGACGTCGTAGGTGTCGGACATAATTTTTCCTCTTCAGCCTACCTGTCGGACCCAATCGCGGGCTAAGTTTTCGACACGATCAATCTCAAATTCTGACAATATTCCGGTGTGCATAATAATATTTCTGGACATTTCAAGATCTTTAAATCTTGAACTTACCCAGGCTTGATTAGGGAATAAGTCTGAGAACTCATCCCAGCAATTTATTATAATTTGTTCGATTTGGCCGAAGGTGGTGTAACCGATTAATTCTGATGATCTTGGGGTGTGGTATCGATGGACTGCCTCCGATGATCGGAGACGATCTACATGCTCCTGAATCTTTTTAGGAACTTGGGTTGACCACCAACTCTCTCCGCTTCTTTCGGCCAGCCTCTGTGTCACCAATTCACGCGCAGAATTTTCAACGCAAAAAAACAGTGTAAAAACTGATGCCATTCGCCCCGCATCAGTCAAAATGCGTAATGGAAAAGATAGCATCTCCGCGCGCTGGACCACACTAGACTCAGTGACGACATCAATCTGGATGCCGTCGGCTGCTAAACTCGCAAGGCGATCTTTTGCGAGCATTCCGTCAAAAACGAA